>JBDRAX010000201.1:0-14166 GCA_043823375.1 Candidatus Omnitrophota bacterium
CCAGATCTTCTTTTTTATCGGCCAGATCATCCTTGTCCTCATAAAAAACAACCTTTATATTCTCCGCTCCATAAGTATCCCGCAAATACCGTACTACTTTCTTCCCCACACGTTCATACTGGCTGTCCGTAAATATCGACCCCGGAATAGCTACGACCAGCGGGCTTTTGAAATCATAAATATTTGTCACAATACCCCTGGACTCTTTATATATATCAAGCACTTTCTTGTCTGATCTCTCTTTTTTTACACCAGACTTCTCCTCTGCCGCCTGTAAAAGGATAAATTCGTTTTTATCCCCAAGTGTCTCTTCCGCTTCACGCCTTTCCGCTTCTTTTTTCGCGGCAAGCGCCTCCTTATACGCTTTTATCCTTCCCTCTATTCTTTTTTTCTCCGCGGCATTCCTTGCGCCTGATTCATCATACGACCTGAGCCTGGCACCCGGGAAAGATATCTTCCGGCCTTTCCTTGTAAAAAACGTGCTGAGCACCATGGCATCATCAAGAATAACCATCGGATCCCTGACAGCCCGCAGAGACTGGAGCCTTTCCAGAAATTTCTCGGCCGCTTTCCGCGGGTTCTTTTCCCTGGGATCATTCACACCCCGCAGGCCTCCCCTAACCCACTGGCTTTCAAGCATTATATCAATAGGCGGTTTCTTCATTTTCGCTTCGAAAGACTCCCTGTCTATAATAGTAGAATTGATCTTTTTCGCGGAAGACATCAAAGCATTGCTGATCCCCATTCCCTTGTGTTTAGCGCTGATCTGCCCGGCTCCGCCGAAAACCCCGGTTTCATATTCAAGCTCTCCCGATTTGTCCGCCGTGTCCATTTCCGCCACATCATATAACCCGTCCACCCCGACAAAAGTTTTCCAGAATTCCTCATAAACAGCTATGCTGGATGCGAGGATATAATCATCCGCGACATTGTGCGTCATATAATCATTCATCGATTTAAAGGGGAACACCCTTATTCCGTATTGATGAAGAACGTTCATCTGCGCTTCTCTGCCTTCGACATTCTTGAGCTTCTCCACAAGGAAATCCCTGACCGCGGGCGATGACGCGTACAGTTTATTACGAATATCCTCCGGCAATTTTGAAAACGCCACATAATCGCTCCTCCTGTCACCAAGCCCCTCCCTGAGCTGTTCTTCCACTTTTACCTTAATATTTTTATCCACGATACCTTCAGCGTGGCACATTACATCAGCGCTGATAATATCGACCCTCCCATCGTTATTTATCATGATTATATAGAAGTCGATAGGCGGGCCCCTTACCATGACTATCCTTTCCTCGGGTTTTAATTTCGCTATATCTTCTTTCGATAAAGTAAATATCGCGGTCAGAAGGTCTTTCAACACTTTCGAATCGTAACTTGTGTACGCGTCGGTCTGTTCGTATTCCTTCGCGTCCTTGATCTCGGCATCAGTTTTCTCTTTCGCCTTGTCCAGTATCCTCTGTATGTTCCGGCTGTTTCTTTCTTTTATGATCTTATTCGCGTTTTCCGCCCACACAGGATCCGCGAGAAAACTTTCATGCGCTTCCTTTTCAGGCACAACATCATCGACGGTTACACGCTTAACATTTACCAGGTCTTTGTTCAATCCGATGAGGCCATCCTTTACCATAATGACAGGGAACCGATCCTCGGGAATATCCGCGGCGCCATATAATTTCTCCCATTTTCTCCGCGCGAGTTTCTCTATCAGCTGCTGCGCGCGGCTGCGCTCGCCGGGAACTCCACCGGCATTTCCGTATCCAGACCATATGGACGCGCAAACTTCTCTCATTTTTCTATTGTATAACTTGTTCCAGTCCGCGTCCGACTTTGTTATTCCTTTTTCCGCGAGCTCTTTTATCACCATCGTGTTAACTTCATCATCAGTCCACTTCTTTCCCGCTTTTTTTTCCGCGTCCTTCTCCATTTCAGCAAAAGTCACCCTTTTTTCTTCTTTTCCCGCGTTTACGCGCTCCACGTCGTTATCCGAGAGTTTAACCGCCCCTACCGGGAGCACGAACGGGAACATCTCTTTCTTTTCAGCGAGAATTTTCCCTTTAGAATCAACAAGCTTCCCGATCAATTTTTCCGGAGATTCTCCTGACGGGATCAATAGATTATAATTCTTGCCTACAAGCTCAACGATTATCCCTCTCGCCCCGGAAAGCGCTTCTATTTCGGCCGTTAGACCATTCTCCGCGGCATCTTCTTCTCTGATGGAGTAAAGGCTATAATCATAATCCTTTTTGAGTTCCTCCGTTAATTCAAGGAAAAAATTCTTTACCTCGTTCTCTCCGAATTCCGCGGGAAACATGAACGCGTGCTCATCTGAACCGAAATGAAAAGCGAAAATTCCCTTTTTCACCGCGAAATCCAGTATCCTGACCGTAGCATCAGGCCGCGCCTTATCCATAACTGTTTCTCCCATATACTGCGCCCTTGCCCTGCCTGCCATTATGTCGGCGAAACATACCCATGCCCCGACCCTCGCGTTGAAAACCGCGCCGGCAAGGTCATGCTTCATGGGATTAGTGTTATCCTGCTTTAAAAGGCTCTCCCTCACGGCGCCATATTTTTCGTCCCCCCCATACAACTGGCCAACCAGGCCGTAACCGTAATTTTCAGACTTACTGATAAGCCCTCTTTCCGATAAATCCTCGAGATCTACCTTGATCTTTGATATATTCTGTACAGCCAGCCTTCTCTCTTCCGCGGTGTACGCCCTGAAAATTCCCGCTTCCGCGGCTCCTACCGGATGCATTTTCTCTATCTCTTTTTCTACCCTCGCCATGGTTATCGATTTTTTATTATTACGCAGGCTCCTTACCGCCTCCCCCAGCCTTACCCTGCGCTCCGGGGATAAACCCCGCAGAGCCATCCTCTGACTTATCCCCCTGTTCTCTCTGTTATAAAGCCCCGGGATATTCACTCCCCTTTCCGCGGCCTGGGTTAAAATGATAACAGGTATTATTTCCGGGATTATCCCGCTTATGGTCTTCATCTTATCCGTTATGTATAGCGTCTTACTTTCCGGTTCGAAAAATTCTGTCAGAGAGCTGTTATCCGCTATTGTACGGACCTGACATTCAGCCAGATACCCGGCCAGTTCATCCGGCATGGCTACAAACGGGTTTCCCATGCTTCTTTCCCGCAGAGATTCAATAACTCTCGCGGAGAGATTCTCCGCCTTTTCCGAAGTAAATTTTACCGTAAAGCCCTCCCCATCTTTCAGGCCGGTTATTGAATCCCGCGATATCTTAATACTCCCGACTGTTTCCGGCGATGGCATAAAATTTCCGAGCGGGCCGTATTCCTCGATCCCGGGTTTTTCCGCCTGTTCCGTTTTGAGTATATTTTTCTGGAAGAAAAAGCTGTTTTTTATAAATCCCGCGGTATTCCTTCCCTTGAACTCCTCCACAAAAGCTTTCCAGTCCAGCTCTCTTATTTCTTCTTCTCCCATTTCTTCCAGCTCCATGGAAAGCTCATCCACAACATCCGATACCAGAGCCGAGTTATCCACTCCCGCCTCAACGAAAAAGTCAGGGCTTATAGATCTTGTTCTCGTGATGGAATCCCATATCCTGCTGTTTCCTTTAACCGCTTCTATAAAAGAGTACGTCTTCTCCCTGAGCGTCAGCTCTTCGATAATATCCTCCGGCGCCTCCAGGATGGAACGCGCTATATCTTCGGAACGCTCGCCAGGCAGCATCTTACCCACCTCTCTCAATATGGAAATAAACGCTTCCGCAACCTCCTTCTTATTAGCCGCAAGATAGCCTCCTTTCTCGTCTCCCTGTACCGAAATTATATCATTAACCTGATTTTCCACTAAGACGTCAACAAAACCGTTACTCGCGGGCGCCGCCGCGTCTCTACCGGGGACATAACCCTCTTTTTTCAGATTGCCGCCTTCCGCCAGGCCGCTGAAAAGAGCGACCGCTTCTTTATTTTTTCTGGAGAAATTTTTCCTGTCCGCGTCTTTTTTCCAACGCGTATACAGTTCCTCCATTTTCCGGTTAAGACCATGTTCCTGCATGAAATACGCGCCTATTTCGTGTACTATGGCTTTCTCCAGTTGTTCGCCATTCAGATCGGCGTTCATATTAAGGCCCCTCCAGCTCGCGTGCCCGTCGATCATGTTAAGCCCCTTGACTCTGGCTATACGTATCGCTCCCGCGGGCCTGGCCTTTGACAGTATCCTGCTCATTATCCCTTTTCCGGGAGATATCCTTTCAGCGACACCCGCGAGTCCTATGTCGTTAAAAAAAGAAGCGACATTCTTAAGCGTTTCACTGTCTTTCGTTAACTCCGTCACGATCCCCTTACCCGGGTCCTCCCTGTCCTCGAAGTATTTACGTGTAAGCTGGGCGTCTATTATTTTGTTCGCGTCATAAAAATCCATGTTATCAACACTGCCTGTTTTCACCGCGTCCGGCGCCGGCACGCCCGCCCTGTCAAAATCAACATCAAAATCGACCTTACCCTCAGCGTCAATAAAGATCTTAAGGAACATGCCCGTACCCCGCGCCGCGAAAACAGCTTCCCCTGACTCCGACAAAAGGGACTGTGCCGTTCTTTCCTTCACTTCATTTATATCCGCCGCGGTCTCAATCCCGAGCCGGTCAAAAAGGCCCGTTATGTCCTTCATCAAAAGGTCTTTTTCCTTACCTTCAGACAAAAGCCCCGCGCTGATCCTGTTTAAAGTATCCTCCTCTCTCACTCTTATCCCGCCGATCCTGTCCATTTCTTCCCTGAGGATATCCTTAAGTTCAACTTCAGCCAGGAAAGACTCAAGCGCGATGATCCTTTCTTCTATTTCTCCCATCCTTTCCAAGCTGCTGTCCCTCTGCTGTATCTCATCCGCCATAGCGCTGTCGATCCCCCTCTGATCAAGCGCTTCCAGCGCCTTCTCTTCCTCCGACAAAGCCGCGGCAGCCTTAACAGCAAGTTCCCCTCCGGGCAAGGCCTTGGCCTCAAGGGCCGCGAGTTCAGCGTTAACGCGCTTCAGCGTCGCGGCCAGATCCGCGGCCTGATAAGCGTTATACTGGCCGAGCGGATAAACTCTTCCTCCGTCATACGTACCCTTGTACTCACAACCTGCCTTTTCCAGCGCGGATCTCATGTTGTTGTACGCCTCTTTCGCTTTCCCTTCAAGCCGCGCCCTTACAAATCCGGCTGAAAAAGAGAGTATCTCCTTAAAAAGGTTTAAATTCCCCCCATAAACATAATCGAAACTGAACAGTTCTTTAAACCCTCCGGAACTTTCCCTTATCCCCACGCTGTAAAGCCTGCCCGGCAAAGCTACCACGGGCCTTAAGCTTCTGAGTTTCAGCAGATTCGTCTCATTAGCTTCAAGGCTTTCCAGAAAACGGTCGATCTTTCTTAGCGCTTCCTTGTCCGCCTTCTTATCGCCTGTAAGCTTTTTTATAAACTCTTCGAAATTATCCGGCCCGTATTCAACGCCCTGGATAAAGCCTTCTCCCGAAAAGTCAATTAGCAATTCCGCGGTCATAGCGGAAGACATGCTTTCCATTACAGGCTGAAACAATTTCATAAGCTTGACGCTTTTTTCGGCAAGCCGGAGCAATTCTTCCTGTTTTTTTCTTGTTCTAAGTTTTTCAAGATATGTACTGTTCCTGGACTCCCTCTCCTCGATCATATCAAGATTAAGGCCTGCTATTTTCGCCTGAAGGGCCCGTTTTTCAAAGATCAGATTTTCCAGATCTTTTTCCGCGCGGGAGGCGTCGTAATCTCCGTTATACCCGATCCCGTTATACATGGACTGAAGAGTATCCGCTTTATCCCTCAAAAGGCGGCTGATCCTGTCCTCAAAATTATCCGCGGATAAACGCTTCAGGCTTTCCCGGATCTTTCCCGGTATTCCTCTCATAAGTTCCATGGCCCGCCTATTATCCCCGTCCACAGTCAGGACAGACCTGAGGAGCGCTTCCGCGGCGCCGTATTCGTGGTTACTTATAAGATCCCGCGCGGCGGAAAGGCCTTTGTCCGCCGACATCCGTGTTAAAGTTTTCTCCAGTTTTTCGATCTCGATGAACATCCCTTTTTTATTTTCAGCGGAAATACCGTCAGCGGAAACTCTATCTATCAGGCCCCTGTTGGCTTCCATAAAATCCCTGAGGCCCATTATTCCCGCGTTCGCTTTAATATGATCCCCGGATGCCACTCCCGAAACAGCCAGGGCTATATACCCGCTGAAAGGTTTAAAAACATTACCAGCGCCTGCCATATCCGGGAATATCCCTGGGGAAGCCCTGTACTCATTGTCCAGAAACTCGATAAATGACATCCCCAGCCCCATATCTCCCGTGGAAACACGATCGTTGACCTTCTGGAGATACTCCGCGAGTTTGCGCGCCGTTTCATTATGTTCCCTGTCCTCGATATCCTTCAGGCTTTTACTGATTATCGTTTCCGAAAACCTGAGAGTTGTCTCTGCCAGAGGGTCTTGTCCCATTTTTTCCGCGCGGGCTTCATCAAGAAGATCCCGCGCCAGGTCCCGCGCCTTTTCGGCCATAATGACCGCCTCATCCGCTTTTCCTTCTTCGCGGAGCCGGGACGCGCCGCGGTTCAGGTTCCCCGCTTCACGGATAATATCTCTCTGTATCTTGTCAAGGAGCGTACGGGCCTGGTCAGACATAACAGTTTCCCCGTATAACCCGGACATTTTTAAAGCGGACCTCACGGCTTTCCGGGCATCGGCATAATTCTTTTCTTCCAGTAATCTTTCCGCGGAAGAAATGCCGGACGCGATAGCCGCTTTAAGATCCCGCCCTATTCTGTCCGTCAGAGCTTCAGCTTTCCCCGCTTTTTTATTGTCTCCGTTATTCTCCGCGTATGAGAGCGCCTTCTCCGCCGCTTTCATAGCCATAAAATAATCCCCTTCCGCGAGATAAGCGGCCGCGCTGTCATATAAATTCCCCGCTTCAACCGTTTTTTTCCGTATTTCCCTTATCAATTCCCCTGCCTGTTTATTTTCACCGTCCCATTTATCAAGTATCATTTCGGCATATTCGCGCGCTTCAGTTAATTTATACGATCTTTCCATGATACTCCGCGCGTACACAATAAGCGGCGCGACTGCCAGATCCTCCAGAAAACCCCTTACATAGTCCCTGTATCCGGCGCTATCCGCCAGGCCCATGGCCATTAAACCTGTCTCCACCGCTCTCCCGAAATCCATCCACTCCGGAGAAACATACTTTCCTGAAAGCTCAAGCAGCATATTCATGAGCTGTTTTGTTGTATTCGCCGTATATCCGGACATGTCCGCTCTCACCATATCATTCGCGCGCGTTAAAATTATATCCAGTTTTTCACGGCTGAACCGGTTCTTTTCCGCTTCACTAAGCAAACCGTTCACGCCGCGGGTGAGGGCTGTCTTTTCCGTCTCAGATATAAAATCCGACCGCTCTTCCGGCGTCATCATCCGGCGCGCTTTTTTCTGCTCCGCCTCTATTCCCGCCGCTTTCGCGGAAGACTCGCTATATACTTCAAGATACGCTTCATGCGCCGCGCGGAGGCGCCCGAGCTCCTGTTTCGCCATGAACATCTCATCTTTTTCCGAAACATCCGCGAGAGCCGCTTCCCCTTCCGCGAGAGCCGCGACAGCCTCGGAGATTTTAAGGCTATCCATGTCCTCACGCGCCGCGCGTAAAGCCATATCCGCGCTCTCCCGCGAAACGCGGACTTGTTCCTCGACCGCGCCCGCTCTTAGCGCGAGTTCGCGCGCGGGATCTATCTCAATACTCCTCCGTTCCGCCTCCCTTATCAGGCTGAGCGCTTTCCGCGCGGATCTTTCAGCCCGCGTGTATTCTCCCCGGGTCAAAAGCTTTTCTGCCTCAGCGGCCTTAGCCGATATTTCCGATAAAAGCCCGGAGCGGACCCGCGTTTTCATCTTTTCCGCCGCGTTCGCCCTTTCCGGATAAATAACAGTCTCCCCGGACACCGCCAGATCCATCTCCGCGTCCGCGAAATCCATGGCCGAGAAATAGTTTTTCCTTTCAAGAAAATATCCCGCTTTACGGAGCAGGCCTTCTTTTTTAGCCTGGAGCCTCGCTATTTTACGGGACAGTTCGCCTGCAAGGCTCTCAGCCCGTACATCTCCCCGGCTCCCGGCATCGTCCCGGATCTCATCGATCAGATCCCGCGCGGCCTGTACGTCAAATTCTCCGGCGGAGACCGAATAAACGATAAAATCAGCTACATCCAGCCTCTCCGCGCGCAATTTACCGGCAAGTTTATCACGCAGAGACTCTCCCGCGGCTATTTTTTCAAGTTCTTTAAAACCCTTCCGTACCGCGGTCATCGCGTCGCGGTAGTTGCCGGAAATAAGAAAATCTCGCGCGGCCTGTACGGAGGAGGATACCGCCTTTTCCGCTTCCGCCGACACGGAACGCATTTTGCCGTTAAGCGCCCGCGCCGCGAAAATAAAATTGTCCATATCTTTCCTGAGCTCTTCAGGCCTGTCAGCCGCGCCGGCTTTCTCCGCCACGTCGCTCCATATATCGGTCTGTTCGATCTTTGCGAGAGTCCTGATAGCGCCCTCGATAATATCGGATGAAATTTTCCTTCCCTCATCTAACATGCCCCTTCCGGCCTTCGCGTTAGCCTCTGTAATTTTATCCGTTATCCCGCTCCGGGCAGACCTGGCTGAAGCGGTCCATAGCCGGTACGCCTTTTCCTTAAGATCGTTTTCGCCTGTTTCACCGAATTCAGCCGCTATCTTCCCTGCCGCTTTCCCGACTTTACAGGCAAGATCCATGTACCTGCCGGAATCATTTATCTCCCGGCTATGCGCCGTAAAACTTTCTAAAACCTTCAACTCTCCGATGGCCTTACTTATCGCTTCTCTCAGCCTGCCTTCGGCTTCCAGCTTCATCGCGTTGTCCTCGTTCTCGATCGCGTATTTCCTGGCCATAAGCGCGAAATCAGCGGCTTTGATAAAATTTTCAACGGCCGTGAAAACAAATTCTTTTCCGCGCGCCGTATTCCCGGCTTTTCCGGAAGAAGAGATCCCGCGTTTGATATTAGCGATGGACATCCTCATAGCGCCCTCGAACTGCCCTGTCTTAACTTTAAGGTTTTTCTCCAGGTCCCGCAGTTTAAAGGCCATATTTTTCAGTTCCGGATCCGTGATATTTTCCACCCTGTTTCCTGCTATCCCTTCCAGAGCGGCCGCGGCCTTACGCGCGGAAATCAAAGCCGTTTTCAGATCGTTTTTGAGAAAACCCGAAAACGCGTTTTCAAGCTCCGCCACCGCCTCACGCTTCAATCTCTCATGTGCCGCTTCTACAAGTGTTTTAAGCGTGCCGGCCCTGGACAGCAAGCCGTCATAAAAACCGGGCGCCTCGTTTCTCGCGGCCGCGTTTTCTTTCGCCCCTCTAAGAAGAACGTACAACTGTTCTAAAGACCGCGCCGCCTCAAAAGGCTCCTCTTTCTTTCCGTCTATCGCCTTGAACAGCGCGTCGGCGCGTTCCGCCGTAGCTTTTTTCGTCAGGGAAAAAAGCTCGTCAGCCTTTGCCTTCTGTTCCCGCGCGGCAATAATTCCGGGATAGTCCAGGTTTTTCTCCGCGTAAGAACTGTAGTCCTCAGCGTACCGCGCCGCGGCGAAAGCGGCTCTTTCCGCTTCTATATAAGCCGCTTTGCCTTTAAGGAGATTTTCGGCTTCCATGATCTTTTGTTTTATCTCGCGCGGGTACCCGTCCAGCATCTCCTTTCTTTTCCTGACAGTTTCTTCGATCGTTTTAGCGGCTAGCGCGTACGAGCGCAATAAACCTCCCGTACGTTTTGCCAGATCCGTTCCAGACGTAAGATCAATACCCGATACTTTTAACTTCTCCGCGCGCGACGCCAGATCCCGCTCAACGATTTCCGCGCCTCCGAAATCAAAAGCATCTATCATGGCCACGGCCTCATCCATACTGAAACCCAGCATGACCGAGTTATACAGCATATTTATTTTTGTCTCAGCGGTATTTTCTAAAACCCCGGCTATTTCCGTACCGAGCGTATCGACTTTTTTCTGAATGAAACCGGCTTTGGTAAGCGCCATATCAAGGCCTTCTACGGGAGCTTCAAGATACGCTTTGGCATATTTTATAAGGTGCTCCAGAAGCCCCTGCTTACCTGCTTCTCCCTGGCCCTTTAATTCCGATATTCTTTCAAGGTCTTTTTTCAGCCCGCGTATTTCTGAAAAGACAGGGCCTGTTTTTCTCGCGAAATCATTTTTCTGCGCCGGGGTAGCCGCCCCTGCGTAATACCTGCCTTTTTCGCGCAGCGCTTTTTCAACCGAGCTTAAAATCTCATAGAGCCCTTTCTCCCTGTCCTGCGCCGCCGTTATAAACCTGGCGTTTATCAGCAGTTTTTTCACATCTTCAATTGTATTATCGGATATCATTCCGCCCCGGGATAGATCCGCGCGGATATTACTCAGCTGTACAGGTATATCCGTAACCGCGGAATCCAGGATCCCATCGTAAGTCGCGCCCTCAAGAGCCTTTACCCTTTTTACGGCGGGTGCCGACGAAGCAGCCAGAGGAGCTGCCGCGTCACGCGCCGCGAGCTCTTCTTTTTCCATCGCTTCACTTCGCACGCTAAGATGCCTTTTGAGCCCGCCGAATTTATTCAAAACATCAAGCTCCCTGCTCGCCTCTATGGATGCTATCCCTCTTTCCGCGAACGCCGCGCACAACTCCTCGAGCTTCCTGTTATCATCATGCCCCAGCATATAATACGCGCCTATCTCGTGCATTATCGCGCCTGCCTGGCTCACAGCATCCATTTCTTCCTTAACGTGTATTCCCCGCCAGCTCGCGTGCCCCTTAAAAAGAGCTATTCCACTCACGCTTGAGACAGGTATTTCCCCGGAGCGGATCTTCGCGGCTATCTTCCCCAGATCAGCGTTCCTTGAGCTCAACGCTTCCAGGAACTCAACCACTTTTCCGAGGGAGGGTGATAACCGCGCCGCGCCTTTCGCGTTTAAAAGAGTCACTCTTTTTTTCTCACCCGCGGCCTTCCTGACGTCTTCGTCATACGCGCGGCTCAGCTGAAAATCAATTATCGCGTTCGCGTCCATAAAGTCCATGCTGTTAATATCACGGATCTTAACGTTCGCGACACTGTTTTCGGCCTGGTTTTCAGCGGATACAAAAGTTACCCTGCCGGAATTATCCATCAAAAATCTTATTACGCTTTTTTTTCCCTTATTATCCACCTCGACTATAGCTTCCCCGGAACGCGTAAGGCTTTCCGCTATTAAAACCTGGATATCAGCCAGCGCCTGTTCAGTCTCTCCGGCCACAGCCCTGCCCAGCATATTCCATATACTCGCTACCTGCATAGCGGCGCTGTAAACAGCGTCTTTAACCGTTTTCGCGAAACCCGAAGGTTCTCCTCCCAGAAGGCTGAAATAGGGGCTTTCATACCCCCACGGGTCGGTAAAATCAGGCAGTATCGAAACATATGAAATATTCTCCCCGCGCAGAAGCGCCGTAAGGTTTTCCGTATGGAAGCCGCCTGTTACCAGGATCGTATTTTCAAACCCCGACTCCTCCCGTTCCTGTTTCATTTTCTCAATGAATACTTTATCTCTGTCAAAAGAATAGATATAAAACATCTCTATCTCTTTAAGATTTTCCGCCAGATCCGCCGTTTTTTTCGGAACAGGCGCTGTGATCCCGTTCTCCATTGCCTGTTTTTCAAGAAAAGAGACCATGCCGGATATATCGAGACTAGTCAGGTTCTCCTGGAAATATTTGAAATCATATTTCGTCATGGAAAACTCGAAAGCCTTCCTCATAACCGCGTTCTTCTTGCTTATATCAACGAGGCGCCTCTGCGGCTCATTAACACAGTAACTTTTGTATAAAATGTCCTCGAGTTTCTCTATTTCGGCCATCAGGGCGGTCTTGTCGACAGACGTGTAAAGCGAAATATATATTACGTAGCGCTGGAGGTCCGGATAATTCGAAATGTCAACTCCGGCCTCCCGCCCCGCTTCAAGCAGATAATTATAATAATCTTTCTGCGGCAGGTCCCCGCTTTTGAACCTTATGGTTTTCTCAACCAGCTCGCTGAACCTGTTATGGGAAATACCCGCCCTTATATTTTCAATGAACAGGTCACGGTCCTTATTAGCCTTTTTAAAATCTATTTTGTCCTCTTCTTCAAGTACCTGCCGCAGAATATAAATATTCGGCAGGGATTTAAGGGGTATGACCTGCTGCTGCGCGCGGCCCGTTATGGAAAGAATGTACTCTTTGAACTGGATCTCGTCATTCTTGTATCCGTTGTATTCCTGGTCCAGCCCGTAAAGTTCACCCGAATAGATCTTTTTCTTCAAATTATCTATTACAGCTTTCAGCCCGCCCAGTATTTCCATGGTTTCCGCTTTATACTTCGCGCTCCGGCGGTATACATCAAGATTTTTCTTGTATAAGAGGGGATCTTCGACTCCCCATAAGACAAAAGCCCCCGGATCTTCGGCGCTGGCAGCTTCCGCTCCGTTCAAAACCCCCTGTTTTACAAAAAAATCCGTTACCCTGCGCCTTACGCCCTTATCCTCTATATTATGAAAAGCTGAAAGATCATACGCTCCCGCGCCCCCTTCAAGGCATAACAGCATAACACCATATTCTTCTTTAAAAAAACGGACTATTTTTTTTATGGACGTCTGCGCGTAATAATCGCAATGGGCATCCTGTATTTGTATGACCATTCCCGGTTTATCGCCTAAAAACATATCCTGCACATGCCCCAGAGACTGCGGCAGTTCAAACACAGCCTCCCGCGTATCCGAATTAATATCCCGGTACATACTTATGGCAGGATACGGAACAATATCCGTTGTGATCGCGCCGGATACTCCGGGAAACAGCACAACACTGAATAAAAAAGACGCGGCGCTCAGGATTGCCGTAAATTTTTTCCCGGCGCGCCGTATCTTTTTTATCATCTGTTTGTGTTTCTGAACTTTCGTATCCATTATGATCCTTATTTTTATGTTGCAAGAAACCGACGCTGTACTTTTAAAATGTTTTTACTAAGCTTATATTTTTATAGTTCCTTGGTTTTTGTATTATTTACTTACATATAAAGTATCTATCAAAACTCCCCTTTTTGCAAGCCACAGAAACGAGCTTTTTTGAGTTTTAACAGAAGTGCTTACAATACACCTTAGGGCTATTCCAAGGGAATATAATCGCGAGAATTCAGAACTTATTATTTCCTAACAAAATGAGTTTCTTGAATCCCGTGTTCATTCGTAAAAAAAAATGGATACCTTTACCACAAGGTGACAAAGCAACCAGAATCAAACAACATATACAATATGCTAAATATTACGTCAAAAATAGGAAATCCCACTTGATAACTATCCCACAATGTGATATATTTAAATTGTGGTAAATGTTTACTATTAAGGGCGAAAAATTTTTCGCCCCTGCAAATACAAATATTTTTTGGAATTGGCATAAATGCGGGTAACGCTCAGAGCCGTTGGGTGAGCGCTAAACATTTACAAATTGTGAAAGGAAGGTGAACCATGTCTACTAAAAATAAAGAAACGACAATAACCGGGACATTTCATTTAGTTGGTAAAAGCACTTTAGACTCAAAAAAAAGAGTGACATTAGGAAATAAAGTACTAATACTGAAACCTTTGTCTGAAATGAAAATAGATTCTTTTAAAATATTTGTAAATGACGAAGGAAACATTTTATTAGTCCCTTTGGCAAATATCCCAAGCAGAGAATTGTGGGTACATCAAAACCCGGAAATCATGAGAAGTCTGCAAAAAGGTTTGAAAGAAGCAAAAGAGGGTAAAGTGACCAAGGTGAAGGACCTTGATGAATTCTTTGACAGCTTATGATGTTTGAACTTGAATTTACAGATTCCGCAAGGGAAGAAATCCGAAGCTTAAAGAGAGATGAAGGGCTTGCCAAGAGATATAAAGCTGTTACAGGCGCGTTAAAAAAACTGCGGGAGAATCCACGCCACCCAAGCTTACAGACTCATCAGTACCATACTTTATTTGGGCCGAATAAGGAGAAAATATTTGAAGCATACGCGGAGAATAAAACTCCGGGAGCATATAGAATATTTTTTTATTATGGATCAGGGGAAAAAGTAATTACGATCTTC
>JBDRAX010000202.1:0-13200 GCA_043823375.1 Candidatus Omnitrophota bacterium
AATGAAAAAATTATTAAGAAGTGACGTCACTCCCGGTATCAGGTTCATGGAAATAAACCTGGCCATAATACTCATCGGGTCCAGGATCCAGGCAAGCTGAATTCCTGCAAGAGAAAATATGCCGATAAATAATAAAATGAAAAATTTTATCAGAAAAATCCTGAATTTTTCGAAAGCATTGCGGGACAAAATGCTTTTCCTTGTCACCGCATAAGACCAGTCAATCATAGTGCCAAGAGGACAAACCCAGCCGCAGTAAAACCTGCCGAATATTAAAGTCAGTAATATCATCAACACTGAAAACAACAACCCCGGAAGCAGCAGGCGCTCACTTATTGAGGTAAAAATCATGATATTGGGGTTAGTCCTGAAAAATGTTTCAGGCGGCAGAAAGCCTTTCAGGGGATAAGTCGTTGACCACAAAATGTATACAAAAAGCGACAAAAACAGTGTCTGGGACACCCTTTTTAATATAACTGTTTTTTTCATCCTGAACCCTGATTGTGATATCTTCACCGGCAAAGGCATATTATTACACGCCGGATAGGGAAGACCCCTTTAACATTTTACAGCGCTAAACTTTTACCTTGAGTATACTCGCCTTATTAATATCAGTTTCCCCAACCTTACGCGCGGCCGCCGCTTTGATATTAGGCAGCTCCATGGGATCAACATTGACCAGCGTACAGGCAAACGCGTCCGAAAGCACGGGATCCGTACCCACAATAAGCTTATTCAGGGTTACTACATCCTCAAGGCTGCCTCCGCTCGGCCCATGACTCGTAAGTACGCGAGTCGCGTCGATCACCGTCAAATCCGGGTTAATGAACTGCGTAAGGTCTACAAGTTTTTCACCGATATTCATATGTATCAGGCCCCTTGTCCCGCTGCATATCCCCATAAGGTTTTTCATTGAAACCGTAAGCCGTGTAAGCCCGTGGTTTTTAAGTACAGGGACATTAATAAAAACATCGCATTGTACCGCGTCCCTTAGAACCGGCCAGTTTTCCATTTCGCTTTTGTAAGGAAACCGGGCTTTTACGACATTCCAGTGATCAGGATAATACACGAAAGCCCCGCTCTTTTCAGCGGCTTCAGCGATGCCGCTGTTCTGATAACACCTTCGCTCTTCATTACATGTAACATCAAAGACATTCACCCTTTTAGCTCCCGCTTTATAGCACATATCTATAACCGCGGCCACTACCGACGGGTTGGTATTCGCCGCCTGCTCAGGGGATCTGTCCCAGGCGATATTGGGCTTCACGACAACGACATCGCCTTTTCTCACAAATTTCTCCATACCGCCCATTTTCTCAACAGCAATGACCGTATTCTGATAAGGATCCTCCCCCTCCGCAAGCACGAGGTCGTAATTCCCCCTGATGTCCTTTTTAACCCTCCCGCCGGAAATATCAGATTTTGCGAACGCGGCTTTCATAAAAAGATTATTGGATATGAAATACAGCAAACTCCCGAAACAGATTTTCAAAAAACCACGCCTTGAAATCTGTGTTTTTTTCAAAAAACACTCCAGCTTATAAAAAAATCTGTCGATTCGCATACTTTATCTCTCCTTTTATAACTATATATAAAAAGTTGTTATTAAGTATACCAGTATTTTTTAAAAATTCCAATTCGGGATAAGAAAATCGCATAACGCTGAAACGCCGCCAAGCCTGTTTTTTTTGAGGATTTTACGGATAAGTAGACATCAAGTTATTTTCAGAATTAATATTCGGGAATAGTATCAAGGGAAGCTACCCCTTCTTTTATGGCCCGCTCAGCGACACTTCTGGCTTCCCATTTTTTAATACGCGGGTCAAAGGGAGTTGGTATTATATAATCCGGACCGAATTCAAAATCCCTGCCATACGCTTTTTTTACTATATCAGGAATATTGCCTTCACGCGCCAGATCAGCCAGAGCGGAAGACGCCGCCACCTTCATACCCATGGTAATCGTCCTGGCACGCACATCAAGCGCGCCCCGGAAAATAAATGGGAACCCCAGGACATTGTTTACCTGATTAGGATAATCGGACCGTCCCGTAGCCATGATGTATTCGCGCCCTTTCATGGCTTTCCGAACCGCCTCGGGACTGATCTCAGGAACAGGATTCGCCATAGCGAAGATAGCCGGATATTCCCCCATTGACGCGGCCATTTCCGGCGAAACACAATCTGCTACGGAAACACCGATAAAAACATCCGCGCCTTTCATAGCCTGTGCCAGCGTATGTCTTTCGGAATCGACCGCGTGCGGTTTTTTATATTTGTTAAGATCCTGCCTGTCTATCGTCAAAGCGCCTTTACTGTCACAGATAAGACAGTTTTTTACGCCTTCAGCTTTTATCATATCGGCAATACGCAGCCCTGCCGCCCCTGCCCCGTTTATGACAACTGCCAGATCCGCCGCCTTTTTTCCTGAAATTACGCAATAATTCTTCAGTGCCGCCAGAGTGATTATAGCGGTCCCCCACTGGTCATCATGAAAAACAGGTATGTCTAAAAGAGCGCTCAAACGGTCTTCTATTTCGAAACACGCCGGCGCCGCCACATCCTCCAGATTTATACCCCCGTACATAGGTGATATTTTCACAACAGCGTCAATAACTTTCTCGATATCAGTACGCCCGTTCTCATTAAGCACACCTTCAAGCGGGACCGGCCACCCGTCAACACCGGCGAAAGCTTTAAAAAGAACAGCTTTACCTTCCATAACTGGAATCGACGCCTTCGCGCCTATATTTCCCAAGCCCAGTACTGCTGTCCCGTCTGTTACGACCGCGACAAGGTTGCCTTTCGCGGTAAGGGAATAAACCAGATCCGGATCGGATTTTATTGCCTCACAAATCTTCGATACCCCGGGGGTATACGCCATACTCAGATCCCTCTGCCCGGATAACTGCTTTAAAAGAGAAAGCCCGATTTTTCCGCCCATGTGATATTCAAAAATTTCAGCATCAGATATTAAGGGCCTGTTCTGCGACATGATTCGACTCCATCCATTCTGAAGTTAAATTAAATAATAAAATTTGAATATTCATTCTATGTTCTACGATCCGCCGATGTCAAGTCTTTTAAAAATAGCTTCCCAACAGGCTTTGCCGTAAAACATAAAAACAGATTAATACCCGGGGTTAAACTCTAACACGGCGTCTGTAAGCACAATTTTGCCTTAAACTGCCTTTCCCGATATGCTCTCTGATAGATACACAGTTAAATGGCACACCCGATAATGTTTTTTGCGGGCCGAGCCTGTTCGCGTAATCCCTGCAGTAATATGTATTATCCTGAAGCTTTACCAGATTAGCGCACGGGTCATCCATAGCCCCGCAGCACTCCCCGCAACGAACACAGCGGGCTTCAAACTGAAGCTCACCGCTCAATAAATATTTTTCGTACTGTGTATTCTCCATTCTATCCTGTTAACATAAAAAATCATGGGGATACCGCGGCAATAACGCGGACATCCCCATTAAACCGAACTTAAACTCCCGCGCTAACTTCTGGAAACTATCTTACGGGCGATATGCCCGATAAGAACAATTATATAAAAAACCAGTATAAAAAAAAGAACGAACGCTATTATGGATAACAGTATGGAGCTTATGCCTATCAGGATCGGCCATGTAAGAAAAGTAACTCCGATTATTATTAGCGACATTACCGTTACCGCTACACCCGCCAGAAAATTTTTTAAAGTTTCCATACCGCCCCCATACCCCGTTTTCAGTTTTCACCCCATGGAAATACAACCGCTACATCCCATGCGTGCCTGACAAATCGCTTATCTCCTGCTCAGTCATGTCTTTCTTCCTGAGAAAACACACCCCTATATCATAAGATTTGCCGGGTTCGCCTTCAGCTATGCGGACAACCCTTCCGAAAATACCGTTTTTATAAATGACCAGATCGCTTTCGATCTCTTCGCACACGCTCATCATATGACTATCCAGTTCTATCCACACAATGCTCGAAAGCGCCGGAATAGACGCCTCATTCGGTGTCCGAAAAAGCAACCCGCTCGCGCTGATATTTCTGGAGGTTATATCCGTTTTCGTGTTTAACTTACTCTCCTTAAGTATTTTAAAATTTAAAGGAGTTTCATAATCCACGCGCAAAAATTCTCTTTTATCGTCGCCGTTCATATCCACGCAATCAGCACACATGTGTTTTCTCCTCTTATTTTATCTGATTCACGCATGTTCGTGAAAAATCCATATTTTTTTAGAGTGCATCCCGCGTCATAAATTATTACGGGCGAATTTAACACCCTCCCTGAAAATACCCAGCCCAACGCCCAACATATCTTTTTTATCCGACATACGTCTCCAGTTGGGATGCTGCAGATAAGTAATATGCCTCTCAGGATGCGGCATCATGCCGAGGATCCGGCCTGATGGATCACATATACCCGCAATATCATAAACAGATCCGTTCGGTGTATGTGGACTGCCGAATAAAGTACCGGTATCGTCAGTATACCTGAAAACGATCTGCCCGTTCTTTTTAAGCGAATCCAGCAATTTGCCGT
This sequence comes from Candidatus Omnitrophota bacterium, assembly GCA_043823375.1. Lineage (GTDB taxonomy): Bacteria > Omnitrophota > Gorgyraeia > Tantalellales > Tantalellaceae > JBDRAX01. The sequence goes on from JBDRAX010000202.1 coordinate 4,540, forward strand.
CACACGGCATAAATTTTCCTTCAGCGTGCGCTATAGGCAGATTTATAACGTCCGGCATGGCACAAGTCCATACGCACCGCGTCTCGTTTTTTTTAAGATATACCCATTTATCGATAAAACACCCGGAGTCATTAAGGCTTAAAGTTGCCTCCATTTTAAAACCATCTTTCATGTTTACCGCGGGCAAAAGCCCCATTTTCACAAGCACCTGAAAACCATTGCAAATGCCGATCACAAGTTTGCCCCTTGAAACAAATTTAAGCAGCTCTTTCCCCAAATGCGACTTCATCTCATTTGCCAGTATTTTACCGCTGGCGATATCATCTCCGTAAGTAAAACCACCTGGAATAGCGAGTATATGGTATTTATCAAGCGCGCCCTTCTTATCTTTTAACACGTTGATATGCACAAGTTCCGCCTCAGCCCCGGCTTTAACAAAAGCGTATGCCGTCTCGACATCGCAATTTGTACCAGCGGTACGTAAAATAAGAGTTTTAATTTTCTTCATGCATTAACCTTCTGAATGGTTTTTTCCAGTTATTTTTTAAAGTATCCAAATCCGCGTTCACTACAATACCGCCGTTTAATCCTTTTACCGTCATTTTTTTCTCTTCTTTTAAAACCCCGATCGCCCCTACCGGGATACCTTTCATAGCCTGTCTGAAAAGTTTTTCATTTCCAGCCGGCACCTCCACGATAAAGCGTGAATTGGATTCAGAAAAGAGCACAACATCATCACGAAGGATCCCTTTTTCTACTGGAATGCCTTTGAGATCCGCCTCTATCCCGTATCCCCCCGCAAAAAGCATTTCCGCCAGGCACACACCCAACCCTCCCTCAGAGCAATCATGCGCTGAAACGACCAAACCTTTTTTCATGGCATCGGCCAGCCGTTTCATAAGTTTCAACGCATCCTTGGGCCTTACACGTGGGACAACGCCGCCTTTCTTCCCGTTAACTTTAAAGTATTGAGAAGCTCCAAGCTCCTGATAAGTTTTCCCCGCGGTAAAAAGCAGGTTCCCCGTTTTTTTTACATCTGAAGATATCGTTTTACGCACATCGTCTATTACGCAAATGGCTGAAATAAGCAGAGTAGGCGGTATGGATACTGTTTTTCTGCCCATATTAAACTCATTGTTGAGACTGTCCTTTCCTGAAATAAAAGGCGTCCCGTATACTCTGGCTATATCATAACACGCCTGTGAAGCGCGTACAAGTCCGCCCAGCTGAGCCGGTTTTTCCGTATTGCCCCAGCAGAAGTTATCAAGTATCGCCGTTTTCGTTATATCCCCCCCGACAGCTGTGATCTGACGCAATGCTTCATCAATCGCGCTTGCCGCCATCCAGTAAGGGTCTATATCCCCATACGCCGGATTAATGCCGTTTGCCAGAGCAATGCCCCTGAAACTGCCCAAAAGCGGCCTTGTAATTGACGCGTCCGAAGGCCCGTCATTATCCACGCCTATGAGGGGTTTGAGAACACTCCCCCCCTGGACTTCATGGTCATACTGCCGGATGATCCATTCCTTACTGCATACATCCCAGGAAGAAAGTATCTTATAAAGATCCCTCGTAAGATCATCCGTCTTTCTGACCGGTAATATATTCTTATCCTCTTTCACCGGTTTCCATACAGCCGTACGCGCGCTACGGGGAAGTCCGTCATGCAAAAACGACATCTCCATGTCAGCGACCTTGTGCCCGTTATAAAACAACCTCAATTTTTTGTCATCCGTGAATCTACCGATAACCGTTGCCTCGACATTTTCACTTTCAAATATTTTCATCAGAGGTTTAATATTCCTGCGTTTTACCGCGAGCACCATCCTCTCCTGCGCTTCCGATACCCATATTTCCCATGGCCTGAGGCCTTTATATTTGAGGGGCGCTTTATCAAGATAGACTTCCGCGCCGGTATGTTCCCCCATTTCACCCACAGCGCTTGAAAATCCGCCGGCGCCGCAGTCCGTAATAGCATCATAGAGGCCGGCATCACGGGCCTTAAGAAGCGTATCCAGCACTTTCTTTTCCGTTATCGGGTTCCCTATCTGCACCGCGGTAGAAGAAATAGTCTCAGACTCCGTAGTAAGTTCCGCTGAAGAAAAAGTCGCGCCATGTATGCCGTCGCGCCCCGTTTTACCTCCGACCGCGACTATAAGATCCCCGGGAGAAACTTTTTTCGTGGAAAACTTCCGCGGCATAATGCCCACATTACCGCAAAAAACAAGCGGGTTCCCTGTATACCTCTCATCAAAACAGACAGCCCCGTTAACAGTGGGGATCCCCATCTTATTGCCGTAATCCCTCACCCCGCTGACCACGCCTTTCATAACCCTTTTCGGATGAAGCGCGCCTTTAGGAACAGCGGCTCTCGGCATATCGGGCAGCCCGAAACAAAAAACATCCGTATTTATTATCGGCCTGGACCCCCTCCCGGTGCCCATAGGGTCTCGGATCACCCCGCCTATCCCTGTTTCCGCTCCGCCATAAGGCTCAAGCGCGGAAGGATGGTTATGCGTTTCCACTTTAAAACAGATATTATGTCCGGGGTCAAAATTAATTATGCCCGCGTTGTCTTTGAATACTGAAACACACCATGGCAGATCGAGTTCCCGTGTAACCCTCATTACTGTTTCTTTAAGAAGATTTTTGTATGTTTTCCCGTTATACTTTATCGCGCCCATCATTGTTTTATGTTTACAATGCTCACTCCATGTCTGGGCAAGCGTCTCAAGTTCGCAGTCACTCGGGTTTCTCCTGAGCGCGGTAAAATATTTTTTTATAGCTTTCATCTCCGGAAGGCTGAGATAAAGCTGCCGCGCGCTGCTCAGGCGTTTAAGCTCCTCAAAGCCGGCGCCGAGGATATCGACTTCAACATATTCAAAGCTGTAAGGTTTGAGCTCTTTTTTCTCCTCACGGTGAGAAACAACATGCTGTATGATCTTATTATACAGGAGGCTGTTTGTGATTTTCCGAAGCTGGCCGGAACTGATCTTTCCTTTGAGGACATATTTTTTAGATGTGCTAACCGCGGAAATACCCTTTACTCCGATATCTGCGCAGGCTTTCATCACGCTTTCCTCAACAGGATCCATTACCCCGGGATTATATGTAGTCTCAACAGTATGCGCGTCCGCCGATCTCCCTGGCTTGAACCCGCCTTCATAATTACAATCCTGTGAAATTTTATCTGTCAGTATATTTTCCGCGATAAATTTAAGATCTTTCGCGGAAAAATCACCGGATAAAGTATAAACCTGTATATATTCCACTTCACGGACTGTTTTTATCCCGATATCACGAATATCCTTTTTAAGCCCTTCCGCGACAGCGTCATATATACCATTTTTATCTCTGACTTCTATTCTGGCGTACTGCATAATAATTCCTTTTATATTATTCCCATTCAATTGTGCTGGGGGGTTTTGAACTTATATCAAAAACCACCCTGTTCACACCCTCCACCTGATTGATTATACAGTTGGACATCTCCCCTAAAATATCATAGGGTATTTTCGCCCAGTCCGCTGTCATTCCATCAACACTGGTTACCGCCCGTATGGCGATCGTATTTTCATAAGTACGTGAATCCCCCATGACACCGACACTTTTTACCGGTAAAAATACCCCGAAGATCTGCCATGTCTTATAGTAAATGTTCCTTTTCTTCGCTATATCAAGTATGATCGAGTCAGCCTCTTTCAGTATGCGCAGCCTTTCTTTTGTGATCTCGCCCATAACGCGCACCGCGAGCCCCGGACCGGGAAACGGCTGGCGCCCGGTTATTTCTTCGGGCAGGCCAAGCTCAGCCCCGACCTCGCGCACTTCATCCTTAAAAAGATCCCTCAGCGGTTCGACAAGCTTTAACCCCATTTTTTCAGGAAGTCCGCCCACATTATGATGTGATTTAATAGTTTTACTCGGCCCTCCGAAAAAAGATTGTGACTCTATTACATCAGGATAAAGAGTACCCTGGGCCAGAAAAGCGACATTTTTTATTTTTTTCGCGCTTTTTTCAAATACCCTTATAAAAAATTTACCGATGATCTTACGTTTTTGCTCCGGATCCGTAACCCCCTTTAATTCTCTCAAAAACAGATCCTCGGCGTCCACAATTTTCAGATCAAGTTTAATATGTTTTTTGAACAGCTTTTCAACCCTGGATACTTCACCTTTGCGCAACAAACCGTTATCTACAAAAATACAATGAAGCCTTTTACCCAAAGCCTTTTGCAGCAAAACCGCGCTTACAGTAGAATCCACTCCGCCTGAAAGCCCGAGTATTACATCTTTTTCGCCCACCCTGTCCTGAACTTCTTTTATTTTGCGGGCTATGAACGATTTCATTGTCCATGTCCTTTTACACCCGCAGACATTAAAAAGAAAATTTTTCAAGATCTTCCCGCCGTTCACGGTATGGACGACTTCGGGATGGAACTGCACCCCGAAAACAGTATTTTCACCGTTAGAGAACGCGGCACAAGAGGTATTTTCACTCCGCGCTGTCACACGAAAACCGGCCGGCAGTTTATCGACTTTATCCCTGTGGCTCATCCATGTAACGCTCTCCCCGCCCAGCCCATGAAATAAAGGACTTTTTTCTTCAAATTTCACATCCGTCCTGCCGTACTCCCTTTTTCCGCTTTTCCGGATCTTTCCGCCCGCGAGTTTTCCGATAAGCTGCATACCGTAACAAATACCAAGAACCGGTATACCAAGATCCAATACTTCAGGAGAAAAGGACGGCGCTCCTTTATCATAAACACTTGAAGGCCCTCCTGAAAAAATTATCCCGCAGGGATTGATCTCCTTTATCTTTTCAATGGATATCGTCGGCGGCTCGACTATCGAATGTACTTTATTCTCTCTTATCCGCCGGGCGATCAACTGGACATACTGGGACCCGAAATCAATTACAAGAATACCTTCTTTATTATTCTGTTCTGGCATATTCTCCCTGTCTTTCAGAACCTTTTTTTACGCGTACGATCAGCACCCGGCAAATTTTTTCCATTTTTTCTCAAGATCAGGGCTATCAACCCACTCCAGGATATATGATGTCAATTCATCCCCTGTTTTACCATTATCTCTTCCTGTAACTTCTACGCGTTTTTCAAACTGCCCGCAGATCTCAAGAGCCATATCAAGCCTGTCCGCCCTTTCCGGGAATCCGATATGCCTCAACAACATGGCACTGGCTCTTATCATCGATGAAGGATCCGCGTAGATATCCCTTCCTTCCTGAACCATACGCGGAGCACTGCCGTGTATCGCCTCAAACATAGCCCAGCGTTTTCCGATATTCGCGCTGCCTGCCGTACCTACGCCTCCCTGCAGCTGCGCCGCCTCATCAGTAAGTATGTCGCCGTAAAGATTCGGAAGAACTATAACCTGAAAATCCTTTCGCCTGGCGGGGTCTATCAGCTTAGCAGTCATAATATCGATATACCATTCATCCTGTACAATGCCGAATCGCTTATACTCTTCCGCGATATTTTTCGCTGTCTGAGAAAATCTGCCGTCAGTAGTTTTAACAACATTGGATTTAGTAACAGCCGTAACCCTTTTAAGGCCGTTATTCTTAGCGTATTCAAACGCCATGCGTATGATCCGTTCACAACCCTGCTGCGTTATTATTTTGAAGTCGACGCTTAGATCCTCTGTGACATTAATACCCCTGGAGCCCAGGACATACGCGCCTTCGGTATTTTCTCTGAAAAAACACCAGTTAACACCTTCAGATGGTATTTTTACGGGTCTCACATTCGCGAAAAGATCAAGCTCCCTGCGCATGGCTACATTCGCGCTTTCAATATTCGGCCATTTATCTCCCGCCTGTGGGGTAGTTGTAGGCCCCTTTAAGATAACATGGCAGGCCTTGATCTTTTGGAGCACATCATCGGGTATAGCTTTCTTATGTTCAACCCGATTTTCAATTGTCAGCCCATCAATATTACGAAATTCAACGCGGCGCGCGGAAAATTCTTCTTTTAACATATGTTCAAGCACCCGCTGAGCATGTCGGGAAATAATTTTACCTATCCCGTCTCCCCAGCAAATACCGATTATAACAGGCTTAAGAGAGTTATAATCAACCCAGTCTTCCTGTTTCTTCATCTGTTCAATACGTTCAAGCTGTTCCCGGATCAAAACCGCGAAATGATCTTTGGCTTTTTCAATTACCCCGTTACTCATGATAAAACTCTCACCTTCTTTGGAAATGTTATTTCTGTATAAGATTAATAATAAAGTGGTATTATAGTATGTAATGTGGCAAATTTCAATGAGGAAAAAAGTATTTTTACGAAAGCTTTATTCGACAGGATCCGGGTTAAAAGCATACTTAAATGAGATCATTTATGCATACCAAAAAGCTGAAACGTGTCACATACTTGGCCTGCAAAGCATTACAAAAGTAAAAAATATTCAATTCCCGCTCTGCACCGCTCGATATAAAGCTTCTACTTGCGCTTTGTAATATTTGTTATAAACCGCCGCCAGGGTTTTGCTGGACACTTTCCTGTCAGTCTGGTGATATCTTTTGTTATGCTGAATATCTCCAAGGCTGCATGCATGTTTGTGATATTTTTTCATTTACCCTCCCTCATTTTTTTTACAGAACAATACCGTTCCGTCATCCTCCACGGTAAATGTGACTTTATCTCGCCGTTGTATCCGGAAAAAATTCTGCAAAGCTTTTGGTATGAATATCTGCCCGCGGTCCGATACTGTCGCGAAAAATTTAAATTTATTCTTCCCGCTCATATTTCCTCCTGCTTTTTATTACAAGTATACAACAAGTAAAAATACTTGTCAAATAAAAAATAAAAAAATATTTAATGACTATTCGGGAAATAAAAATGTATTTTTTAACGGTTAGCCCGCATTTCTCACAAACAGTCGTAGTGAGAAAGCATAAATGTTTGTAGATACAAGGCCTGAGTAAAAAAATGAGTGAAGGCGTACTGAAGTACGTCAAACTCATTTTTTTACGAAAAGCAGTAGATCAAGCAGTTATGTTTTTGTAATAGACCGTTTGTGAAAAATGCGGGTTAGTTGGTCTTACGCTTCAAAAGGAGTCTTTGCGGCTTTTTTCGTGACTTTAGTAGGATAATTACCGTCGAAACACGCGTGACAAAAAGTTGATCCGGATCGCGCGACGCATTCAAGCATACCTTCAAGGCTCAGGTACTTCAAACTGTCAACTCCGATAAATTTCGCGATCTCATCAATAGACGCCATTTCATTCGCGATAAGCTCTTTCCTGTTGGGAAAATCGATACCGTAAAAACACGGGAAACATATCGGAGGACAGCTTATCCTCATATGTATCTCTTTCACCCCGGCCTCTCTGATAGCTTTTATTCTTCCCCCGGTAGTAGTGCCTCTCACGATCGAATCTTCGACAACAATCACGCTTTTGCCTTTGAGTACCTCTTTAATGGGATTAAGCTTTATTTTTACGCCGTGTTTGCGCATATCCTGGGAAGGCTGAATAAACGTCCTTCCTACATAATGGTTTCTTACCATGCCGAACTCGAAAGGTATTCCGCTTTCTTCGGAATAACCGAGAGCGGCGTAATTACCGGAATCCGGAATTGACATTACAAAATCCGCGCGAGCTGGATGTTCCCGGGCAAGCCGTTTTCCGAGACGCTTTCTGGTCAAGTACACGCTGTCTCCAAAAATATAGCTGTCAGGCCTCGCGAAATATATAAATTCGAAAATACATGGAGAAGGCTCAGGCCTTTCCCCGCGGAACGGCATCAGGGAAGTAAGGCCCTTATCGGAAATAACGACCATCTCCCCTGGCTCTATATCCCTTATATAGCGGGCATTTATAAGGTCAAGAGAACATGTTTCACTCGAAAGGACAAAAGAACCGTCTTTCGTCCCGAGACATAGGGGCCTGAAACCATACGGATCCCTGACACCGACTAATTTGTCTTCAGTTAGAAAAAGCATGGTAAAAGCGCCTTCGCAATGATTGACGGCGTCAATAAGCCTTTCTTCAAAAGCCTCTTTTTGAGATCTGACCAGCAAATGAAGCACTATTTCAGAATCCATCGTAGTCTGAAAAATAGATCCCTGGCGTTCAAGCTCCCTGCGTAATTTCACAGCGTTCGTAAGATTCCCGTTGTGGGCTATTGACGTGGAAATATTATTATGGCTGATAACAAAAGGCTGCGCGTTTCGTAATATGCTTGATCCTGTCGTGGAATAACGCACATGCCCTATAGCCCTGTGCCCGCTGACTTCCTTCAAGCGTCCGTTCTTAAAAACTTCCGAGACCAGCCCCATATCAGTAAACTGGCTGATACGCTTACCATCGGAGACAGCCATGCCGCATGATTCTTCTCCTCTGTGCTGCAGGGAATACAGCCCCAGATAAGTAATGTCAACGGCTGATTCATGGTTGAAAATACCAAAAACACCGCAATTTTCTTTTTTGTCCCAGGAATTGCTGCTCATAAATATTACCCCAAAAAAATATTAATCGTGTAACGCAGGATATTTTACCAGTGAAAATATCAGGTTTGAAATTATGATATACTATTATAGTCCCAAACAGGAATAATTCAATTTATTTCTTTTGTTTTCGTTTTTTATGGCTGTTCCTTTACCGAAGGCATGGGGGATAGAACTGTAGAACAGGATCAG
>JBDRAX010000203.1:0-3292 GCA_043823375.1 Candidatus Omnitrophota bacterium
TCCTGCATATACAACATATTTCACCGGTATTTCATAAGTACCCGGCAAGAAACCAGACTCGGACCTCCAAGATACAGTCTTTCCATTTTCATCCTTATTAACACTCACTCTAGTCGAAGCTTTTTCCCCGCTCAACATATATTCTGCGGTTAATGTTTCTCCATATTTCAACGCATAAATATCTTTCTTATCCGGGACATACTCTTGCCTCAATTCCCATCCGGGAATACCCCAGAAAATCTCCTTATCTTCTTTATCCCTTTCCCAGTCCTCTAGATGAACTACTAACCCCAACGGTTCTAAAATATTCAATATTTGCATATCACGTTTATCCCAGCTTACATTTTTCAACTCTACACTCAGTTTTATCGGTTCAAGCAATCTGCCTTCCTGAATTTCATAGCTGTCCTTTTCTAACTTTGCGGTAAATTCTAAAGGTATTGGTTCAGGCATTTCATCATAAACTTTTCCCTTTTTGCAAAGTTCCATGAATTTTTCGTAGCTACTTGTACTTAACAAGCTCCTAATAGGATGATTAGATATTACCTCTGTTGACAACCACACGTCTCCCTGTTTTACATATTCTGACACATTTAAATACGGATTAAATTCCCCGTTCCGGATTGAATGTTTAAAAATTGTCGCATACTGCTTACCATTTATCTCCATCTCTATTTTGTAATACCACAAGAAATAAGAATTCCTTTTAGTAATATCAGTAGGGAACGGCTTTCCCTTTAAATCTTCAACTAAAATTTTGCCTCCGAATTCTTTATCCTCTTTTATTTCCAAAGCGCGGGCATTTTCATCAAATAAAGACAAATACCATTGTGTATCCCGCCAAGTAGCTGAATTTATGGCCCGTTCTGTCCCCTCCGGTGTTGAAATATCCGCTTCTTCTTTGCTTTCCCATAGGGTCTTGTACATATAAGGCGGGTCATAACGATAGAATTTGAATGTATAAGGTTTTTCATCCACGATAAGAGTTATTTCTTCCGGCTCTGTTAAATTAAAATCTCCGGCATAACTATTCATCCCGCAAAACAAGCTGAATAATATTAAAATCCCGATAAAAATAGCTTTAAAATACTTCATTGTTTTTTCTTTGCCTTAATTTTTGTTAAATAAATGTGTTAAAGATACTTTAGCCTTATCGCCAAACCCTTTAAAAATAACACCTTTTAGTTCGTACTTATGGGACACGGGCTCATTATTTCCTTCTTTAACTTTTACTGTAATTATTCCCTTTATAGCTACTTCCCCGAAATTATAACTGCCTTCAATACCCGCTCCGTCTTTATCATTAGCAATCACATTAAAACTTCCTGACGCGCTAATTTTAGCTCCGGCTTGAGCTTGCGCTGATATAGTTACAGATAATATTGTTATATCTTTTGTTTTAACCCCAACAGCCAATCCGCCGCTCCCTTTAAGCTGTCCCCCGCCTTCCTGCGTCGGCCATGATGAATCCCTGCCGTCCTTTACTATATGCAAACCATTCAAACTCAATCCAATATCTGCCGATATAAACACCCCGTAATCAACCCCGGGTATCAGCGGAAAACTCGGCGGCCTAAAATATTTTGATTCCGTTTTTAATTTAAAGGTGCCGCCCGCAGTTACCTCAACAGTAGTGCCTACTTCCGGGCTGGCTATGCGATCAACCTTATACCATTCGCAGTTCCCGGAAATATTAAAAGAAATCGCGTCTTCCGGACACTGCAAAGCATTAGCAATACTCTTTATTACTCCCTCAAGTTCCTTGAATTCACCTTTACTAATACCTACACTGTTTTTTTTACCATCAACAATTACGATATTAACGCCCTTTATTACTTGCCCAGCTTCGGCAAATTCATAACAGCTTTTGCTTGTCTCTATATAAACAGCATCATCGCCTTTTTTATCCACTGCTCCGGTCCATATCGGCTCTTGTTTGGCCCATTCAAACGTATTATCTGTTTTATACGCGCTAACCATTGCCGCTCGTCCCTCAGCAGTACTTTTTTTTACCATGTTTAACAAAGATATGGAGTTTCTATTTTGAGCACTATTATCTCTGACAATAAGATGCGATAATTTCGCGCCGGTAACGGTTATAGTTTTTGTCCGGGATTGAGGCTCATCGCAATACTGGGAACTTTCATCATTAGTTACTTCAACCGTAACCGTATATTCCCCCGGCTTACCCGGAGCAGTCCAGATTGCGCTTTTCCCGGAAACACTTAACTGTCCGCCTCCTTCACATGTCCAGATCGCGGACAATGAACTGTCCGCGGCACTGCCTGAATCTACCATTTTCTCAGGCGGCGGATTAGACTCATCCCCCTGTTCCCAATCTTCCCATGTATCCGAATCCGAATAATCCGCGGATAAATTAACTTTTTCACCGCAAACAACTTTTGTTTTCCCAGCGCTCATAGATACTGATATCCCGCTGCCCTGGCCCCAAGTTCTCCATTCTCTGGCAAATGCCTGAGTTGTACTTATAAATAACGTGCACATTAGGATACAGCTAATTATGAGAACTTTTTTTTCTAATCTCAAATATTTTCACCATCTCTTAATTTTTCCAACAAAGATTCTGCCCACCGACACTCAGGATATTCCTCTATAATTTCCTCAAATAACGCCGCGGCTTCCTGTTTTTTTCCCTTACTCGCGTAATAATCTCCCAGAAAACACAAACTATCCGCCGCGAGTTCTGTCCCCTTAAATTTATCAGCGACACTTTTTAAATAAGAGATATAGCCGTTTTCTTTTCCTTCTTTAGTAACCTCAGCTTTAAGCCCATAATCATATTCCCTGAATCCGCTTTTTGCTTTATTAAAAGCCTCCTCTGTATATTTATTAAAGGAATAATTTTCTACAATTTCTTTCATAACAGCATAGTAGTTGTCTGGCTGTCTATCCGGAAGATAACTTTCCGCGATAAATTTCAGCATAGCGCATGCTGTTTCATCCGGAGGATCATGTTTTAACGCGTCTCTTAAGACAATACGTGTCTGTTCAAAATCATTTTCCCGGGCGTATTCCGCAGCTATTTCAAAGATCGGTGTATAATCCTGGTTTGCTAGCGACTGTTCAATATATAGATTATGCAATCGCACGCTTAATCTGCTTTTTCCACTCTTTTTAAGGATTGAAGCATATTCCTTTATCTTTTCCATATCTTTTGAGGCCTTTACATATTCCATTAAAGCAGACTGAAACATTTCAAAGGCATTACGCGCGTCATCTTCTGATTCATTATACTCATAAGCGCGCCATCTCAAATAACAACTTTTAAGCC
>JBDRAX010000204.1:0-18178 GCA_043823375.1 Candidatus Omnitrophota bacterium
AGCCCGATAACAATAAAAACAGCGCCTATAACTGCCAGAGCTATTTGCGTGTAAAACGATTCATGAAGCAGATCAAAAAGATCAGTCCAGTTTTCAACCGATACGAATCCGGAAGATAGTACGACGAAAAACGCTCCCGCGCATACCATAAGAACAAAATACAAAAACAGGAAGACCCTCTTAATGAAATTCATATCGCCCGCCTTTCTGGAATAGACTCTGTAAAATCCTATTTATTATCTTTCGAACTAAAGAACTTCTCTATAAAATGGGTCGAAAATTTCCCCTGCTGGAATTCGGAATCCATCATGATCATCTTCTGAAAATTAACTGTCGTATTTATCGGCTCGATCAAAAATTCCCCTAAAGCTCTCTGCATCGTGCATATAGCCTCTTTTCGGTTACGGCCATACGCGATAAGCTTCGCGATCATCGAGTCATAATAAGGAGATATCTCATATCCGGCATACACATGCGTGTCAACTCTTATCCCGAATCCACCGGGCAGATTCAAGGCGGAAATTTTTCCGGGCGACGGCCTGAAATCATTATCCGGGTCTTCCGCGTTTATCCTGCATTCAATAGCCGCGCCTTTAAGTTCTATGTCATCCTGCGAAACCGAAAGTTTTTCTCCGGCGGCAACCTTGATCTGTTCCTTTATAAGGTCGATGCCGGTAACCATTTCCGTCACAGGGTGCTCAACCTGTATGCGAGTATTCATTTCCATAAAATAGAACCTATCTCCATCCAGCAGGAACTCGACCGTCCCGACACCTTTATAATTCACTATTTTCGCGCCGGCCACCGCTGCGTCACCCATTTTCTTGCGCATTTTTTTACTCAATGATACCGAAGGCGCCTCTTCGATCAGTTTCTGATGCCTGCGCTGTATCGTGCAGTCTCTTTCGCCGAGATGTACTATATTCCCTCTTTCATCAGCCAGGATCTGAAATTCAATATGTTTTGGTGATTCTATGTATTTTTCCATATAAACCGCGGAATTACCGAAAGCCGCTTCAGCTTCGGCCTGAGCGGTAAGAAAAGAACTTACAAGGCTCACATCATTGTGGCATACGCGCATTCCCTTGCCTCCGCCCCCCGCAGTGGCTTTGATAATAACCGGGTAACCTATTCTTTTCGCTTCTCTTAAAGCGTCTTCCTTTGTGGTAATAAGATTCTCCGAGCCTGGAATAACGGGGATACCGGCTTTCTTCATAGTATCTTTGGCCGTCATTTTATCACCCATAAGGCGCATATTTTCAGGAGAAGGCCCTATGAATTTGATCTTACACGATTCGCATATCTCAGCAAAATGGGCATCTTCCGCGAGAAAACCATACCCGGGGTGCACCGCTTCCACATCCGTGATCTCCGCGGCGCTGATGATCGCCGGAATATTAAGATAACTGTTAACCGGCAAAGCGTTTCCTATGCATACCGCCTCATCCGCGAGCCTGACATGCAGAGACTTGGCGTCGACTTCTGAATATACCGCAACGGTTTTTATCCCTAATTCTTTACAGGCTCTTATTATACGGAGGGCTATTTCCCCGCGGTTGGCGATCAAAATCCTGGAAAACATATCTATTACCTGCTTCGTTAAAGTTTATATTTTATACGGGTTCAATAACATATAACGTCTGTCCGAATTCTACGGGTTCCGCGTTCTCTACGGCGATCTCAATTATACGGCCTCCAAATTCCGTTTTGATCTCATTCATAAGTTTCATCGCTTCGACGATACATATTATATCGCCTTTTTTAACCACATCACCTACTTCGACATACGGGGCCGAGTCGGGAGAAGGCGAGCGGTAAAAAGTACCGACCATCGGCGCCTTTATTTCTTTACCTGTTTTTTTCTCAGGCACTTCCGGTACACGCGGCTCCGCTACCGCGGGAAGTCTGCGTTCAAACATGGAAGACATCATTCCCTGATCCGCAACTGCCTGATTTTTCTTGATAATCCTGACTTTCATCCCTTCCTGTTCTACTTCCACCTCCGCGATCTCATTTTCGTTCATCAAGTCAACAAGCTCTTTAATTTTTTTGATATTCATTCCACACTCCTCTTTTACAGGAACAGAAACATATTTTTTTACTCCCGCCGTCAAAGGCTCCGCGCAACAATTATGATCTTTCACAGCGCGGCATTCTCAGGCACGTTCAATATATTCGCCGGTGCGAGTATCAACCTTTATCTTCTGCCCTTTTTCGACAAAGAGAGGGACTTTGACTACCTTACCGGTTTCTAATTTAGCGGGTTTGGTAGCTCCACTGACAGTATCCCCTTTAAACCCCGGCTCTGTCTCAACGATCTCGAGAATAACATGTATGGGAGGCGCTACCCCCATTATATTACCGTCATGAATACGTACAGATACCGTCATATTTTCTTTTAGATAATATAAGGTATCCCCGATCTTCTCTTCCGGTATATGCATCTGTTCGTACGTCTCCTCATCCATGAAACAATACCCAAGATCATCCTTATAAAGATACTGCATTTCTTTCTGTTCGATAAAAGCTTCTTCAAAAGTATCATCGGGCCTTAAAGTTTCAGCGGCTATCGAACCGCTTGTGAGATTCCTTAGCTTTGAACGTACAAAGGCCCCTCCTTTACCCGGTTTGTAATGCTGCGCCTCAACCACTTCGTGTAACTGGCCGTTATAGATTATAATGGCTCCCTGCCTTAACTGTACTGCCTTTATCATTTTGTCAACACCTCGCATCCTTTATCCGTAACCAATACCATATCCTCTTCTCTGACTCCGCCACAACCGGCTTTGTAGAGCCCCGGCTCAACAGTAACTACCATGCCTTTTTTAAATCTTTCCCCGCAAAGTTCGTGAAGAAACGGTTTTTCATGGACATTCAAACCCACACCGTGCCCAAGGCTGTGTAATATATACTGACCCACTCCGTTTTTTCTGAAAAATGTGTTTACTTCTACGGCGACTTTACCGATAGCTACACCGGGCTTTATTCTTTTTATCGCCATATCCTGCGCTTTCAGGACAAGCTTTTCAAAGTCCCTGATTTGTCGGTTTATTCTACCGTTGTAGTATGTTCTTGTCAAGTCAGAACAATACCCCTTATACCGCACCCCGAAGTCTATATACAAATGCTCATTTTTATCCAGTTTTCTATCCGTAGCTATCGCGTGCGGATAAGCCGTATTAGGGCCGGTAGCCGCAATTGTAGTGAACGAATTTTCATACCCACCGCCCCGCACAAAAATATCAGCCAGGCCCGCAAGGTCTTTCTCAGACATGCCGGTCCGTATTTCTCTCTTTATTTTCTTCCATATTTTCACTGTCTCTTCCGCCGCTTTTTTTATTACGCCTATCTCATATCCATTCTTTTTATCCCGCATATTTTCAATAACCGAAGACATATCGTGACAAGCAAGTTTGCTCTTATCGCCGAAAAGGTTAATATATTCAACGGCAGAAAGGCTTTTCAGATTGATCCCTATCCGTTTTAACTTCTGTTCCCGGATAACTGTTTTCAAATTCAGCATGACCTGTCCGGGAATAATATGCACATCTCTCAACACTTTCAAAACCCCGGACGCAAGAGAAAAATTCATTTTATCTATAAAATAAACTTTTTTCCCTTTTTCCGTCAGTAAAAGTTTTGCCCCGGGACATGAATAGCCTGTTAAATAATAAACATCTTTTTCATCGTTTACCAAAAGCCCGTCAACGTCAGCGGGACGTATAACTCCGACTGCCTCCCTTAGTAGTTTATCTCTGTCAAAACCCATTTCAGCCCTTCACTTTACCCATCAATGCCTGTAAACCAAGGATATAACTGTTTTTCCCAAACCCGCTTATTTGACCCGTAACAACCGGAGCAATAAGAGACTTATGTCTGAACTCTTCTCTCGCGTATATATTCGAAAGATGCACCTCCACAGCGGGAATATTTTTCGCGCTTATCGCGTCTCTTATGGCCACGCTGGTATGCGTATACGCCGCCGGATTTATAAGCAATCCCGCGGCATCCGTCGCCCCTATTTTATCAACAATATCGCCTTCATGATTAGACTGAAAAAATTCGATGTCACATCCTTCTTCCTGTGCCTGTTTCAAGATTTCAGCATTAATAGAATCGATAGTATCATTCCCGTAAATATTAATCTCCCTTTTTCCCAAAAGATCCAGATTCGGACCGTGTATCACAAGTATTTTGAACATTTTCTTCCCTCCTCGCGTTCCATAATAAATTTTTATGCACTTCCGGCGCAGGTTCATGATTATCATATGCTTTTCCGGCAAGGCAAAAAAATTCAGGCTTCAGTTCTGTTTATTATTTCTTATTTCCCATTATCTCCGCCTCATCAATAAGCATAACAGGGATCCCGTCTTTTACTGGATATGACCTGGAGCAGCTATCACAGACAATTTTATCATTCTTCTGGACAACCGAAGATTTACAATACGGACAAGCCAGTATCTCTAGCAGTTTTTGATCCAGCATATCACTCACTCCGTTCCTTTAATTTTACCGGCTGATGTTTTCGACTCCACATTTCCAAACCCGGACGTAAACTCTTCTTCCCCATGATCAAGAATGCTCCTGTCCCTGACCCTGTTCAAAGTCCCGCTCATCCCCCACCATAAGTACACAATGCCGCCAAGTAAGCTCATAAATATAAGCCCGGATAAGACCAGGAGACTTACCGCGAAAGCTTCTTCTTTTCCTGCCATAGGAGCAAAAAACGCCACTATCGCTCCTTCTCTGACGCCAAGCCCGCCGATAGACGGTATCATGCTCACAAAAGTAACCACAGGCATTACCAGAAAAATGTTCCCCAGGCTTACGGTTTTTCCAAGCGCGAGGAAGAAAAAGTAAATCGCCACAAAATATATCGACTGGGAAATAACGGATATCAGAAACGACTTCAATATCACATCTTTCCGGTTCCTGTAATCATGAACAATATTATAAACAGCGTTAAGCCTCTCACCCAGACGGAACATTTTAAAGCGCCTGAAAATTTTCTCCATCCAGCGCGCGACAGATCTGTTAACCGCGATAAAGAAAACAACTACCCCCAAAGTAAGGAACAGTATTACCAGAGGCCTGACAGCTGAAAGGTTTGACCTGCCGCGGTCTATAAGGACTGCTGCCGCGGCAACCACTAAAAATGTATACAGCCCTATGAACCTGTCCATAAGCACGCTCGCGAACGCTTTTAAACGCTTATTATCGGTAAAAATAGAAGCATAATGCCCCTTGACTATATCGCCGCCGACAGCGGTCGGCATGAAATTGTTAAAAAAATAACCGATAAGTGTCAATTGCAGCGCTTCCCACAGGTTAACCGTCAGGTTTTCTCCCAGGAAAATAATTTTAAACCGGTATGAAAGCATGACAACATTAACAAGAATAAGGCCCGCGGCAATAAAAATATATTTAAAATCGCAGTCAGATATAATTCGGACTATCCCCTGCGCGTCTCTGCGCATGATCCAGAATAAAAGTACAAGAAGACCGAAACTTATAAAAATCCTGATAAGAGGTGCAATTTTTTTTAGCATAAAAACGGCCTCAGCCCTTCTCTTAATATTTTTTCCCGTAAATCCGGGAGAGCACGCCCGTGGCTCTTTTTCAGAACCACTTACGGTGAAAATAAAGTTTTCTTTTTAGATCATGCATTTTTTCTTCCGCCGCGTCTTCGCCCTGTTTTATTATTATTTGCGCTTTGCTGAAATCGAATTGATCAATATCCTTTAAAACAGGTTTGATCGCTATATCCGCGGCTTCCGACTGGTAAGAATTAAGCTCTTCTCCCATTATCTGAACCGATTGAACCATTGCCTGCAGCATATTCGTGACTTTCTGGTTTTTGACGGAAAAACCCGGATTTACCGCCACTACAAAAGTCGCACCGGATAAACACGCCGCTTTAGTGGGGATACTGTTCCTTATCCCGCCATCCACAAGTAATCGGCCGTTTATCTCTACAGCGTTGAATATGCCCGGCCAGGAACAACTGGCGCGGATCAGCTTTAATAAATTCCCCGAACTATGTATCAATTCTTCTCCTGTCTCTATATCCGTAGTTGTCAAGGCGAAAGGAATTTTCATATCGTCAAAATTTTTCCCGTCAATAATATCATTAATAAGCTTTTCCAACCTGTCGCCTTTTATCAGCCCCGTAGCCTTTAATCCCAGGTCGACAAGACTCTGCCACGAAAATTTCAGCGCCCTTTCTTCCACTTCATCAAGGGGCATTCCCATACAATACGCCGCTCCTATCAGGCTGCCTATACTTGTGCCCACTATCATATCAAAAGGCATATTTTCCCGCCCAAAATGTTTCTCAAAAACTTTCATGACCCCGATATTGGATAAACCTCTGGCGCTTCCGCCGCCAAGAGCCAGTACAATCTTATTCTTCCTGAATAGTCCCATATTCCACCTGATCCCGCACGGTTATTGTTTATTTAAAGACTATAACACCCGCGTATCCCACAACCTGCCCGGTATCTCCCGTAAGATCTCCGCTATCTCCATACCGCACCAGCTCGGCCCCTGAAGCCTTCATTTTACGCGCGCTGAAAAGCATAATAACCGCAGGGATATATCCGCACATTGAAATATCATTCTCTTCCACAACATTTAAAAGGCCTTCCGGATCCAGCGCGAGAATTTTTTCTATCGCCATCATGTCCTTTGCTCTGGCGGTTTTCCTCGGTAGATAATGAGACATATCACTGCTCGCTAAGACCATTATTTTTTTACCGCTCTTATCGGCAGCGTCGCTGATGGCATCCCCTATTTTTTTCAGATCTTTTAAATCACCATACCCCACGGTGATCGGAACGATCTTCGCCTCCGGAGATATCCTCTGGATAAACGGTAATTGCACTTCGATCGAATGTTCAAAAACATGCGCGGAGGGATCAATCTTGACCATAGGAGCGTTTTCCATGACCATATCCAGCAGTTCCCTGTCCACATCAACATTTGCCAGGGGAGTATGCCACGATTCAGAGGAAGCGGAAAACGGAGATCCATAACCGGTATGATTGGGGCCTAAAATAATATAAGTCTCTTTAGGCATGATTTTCGCGTACACCTCGCCCGCTACTATTCCGGAACAGCTATAACCTGCGTGAGGCACTACAGCGCAGATAGCGTCAACCTTATTTTTTATAGGAAGAATCATATTATCAAGGGTTTTGATCAGGCTCTCCCTGCCCCCCGGATAGAACTGACCTGCTACAGCAGGTTCTCTTACCATGGATTTACCCCTTTCATATATATGGTATTATAAAGTAAAGAGCAGGGAAGGTAAAGAAAAAGAAAGAAGACATACTCCCGCATAGCTTCAACGTGTCGACTGGACAATAACTAAAGCGTACTCCTCAGAACCCAGGAT
Source organism: Candidatus Omnitrophota bacterium (assembly GCA_043823375.1). Classification (GTDB taxonomy): domain Bacteria; phylum Omnitrophota; class Gorgyraeia; order Tantalellales; family Tantalellaceae; genus JBDRAX01. The sequence goes on from JBDRAX010000204.1 coordinate 7,397, forward strand.
TTCACCGGCACTTTCCACGATATCCTGTTTAGTCAGAGAAGCGATTTCCACAGGAAATCTTTTATAATCTTCATAACCCAGGCCATAAAGATCATCAAGCGCGACAGTCATGGATATGTCGGAATTAGCTTCAAGCGAATACGCATGCTGTGTTATTATGCGTTTTTTTGAAGACTCTATCTCTTTATCCGACACTTCTCCCCGAACGATTTTGCATACCGCTTCCTTCATCGTTTCTTCAGCTTTTTCGATATTTTCCTTTGTAGTTGCCACATACAGAACAAAATACCCTGTATCAACCTGAGGGACGGATACGGCACCCGCGGCATAAGTTATCCCTTCTTTTTCTCTCGCGCTATAAAAAAGGATACCGTCCGATCCTGACAATACCGCGCTTATAACTGCTAAAGCGTATTTCCTTCTGTCGGTTATTTTAACCCCCTGGAAACCCATAAAAACGACGGATTGTTTTTTTGCCGTATACATCGTTGTTTCCCGCACGGCGGGGAGAGGCTCTATTAATGTTTCCAGCACCGGCTCCCCTTCCCTTTCCCACGCTGAAAACCTCTTAGTAATATCGGCTATTACTGTTTCCGGAGAGATGTCCCCGGTTATGGTAAGGACACTGCCCTTCGGGATAAAATGCTTATTATAAAAATCGCGCAGTTCTTCGCGTGTGAGGGAATCGACAGCCTGTACACCTCCCAGGATCCTCATAGCATAAGGATGTCCTGAAAAAAGTATTTTTCTGACATTGAACATCCCGTTCTCAAATACGTCTTTTTCCTCTTCTTTTATCGCCGCGATGACCCGGCCTTTTTCTTTTTCTATGGACTCCATGGGAAAATCAGCGTTTTTTATCACATCTTCAAAAATATCCATCCCTTTATCGAGATTATCGGACATAAGGCTCATGGAAAGTCCTATACTGTTCATCCCGCTGAAAGGGGTTATACTTCCGCCCATCCGTTCTATCTCCGGTATGATAGCCTCTTCCCTGCGTTTTTTTGTGCCTTTCAGCATCAGGAACGATACCAGATTGGAAATACCGTTATCTTTCCCGTTCTCAGCCCTCAGGCCGCCTGAACAGGCATAAGTAACCGACACCAGAGGAAGCCGCCCCCTTTTAATGATGTTGATGCGGAGCCCGTTTTTTAAAACCATGGATCTGCTCTCTTCCTCCGTCCCGCTCACCACGGCAGTTTCTTCATCCACAGGATCTGATTCCGGTTTTAAAACCGCTGTAGTTGAATTTTTCCGCGTTAAAAACTTTTCCGCGAAAGCTTTGACCTGTTCCGGACCCGTTTTTCGGATCTCATCCACATACTTCTCGAAAAAATCCGGGTCCCCTGTAAAAATGCAGGAACTGGTAATTGAAGAGTTTACAGTTTTTATCCTTTCATGAGACCGGACATAACTGGAAATAACAAAATTCTTCGCTTTTTCCATTTCCGTTTCCCGGATTTTTACGTTTTTCAAACTTTCCACTACGGAAAATATCCCTTCCCTTGCCTCCTGGATCTTATCAGGCGCGCAAACACCCGTAATAATTAACATTCCCGGGTATCTGGGAGTATAATTCTGGCACGATATGGAATATAAAATATTTTTTTCTTCGACTAATTCCCTGTAAAGCCTGGAATCATTACCTACTCCGAGTATAATGCTCAGGATATCCCCCGCGTAAAGATACGGTGAATATAAACTTGTGGCATGGAATCCCACTGTGATATACGCGACCGTAACGTCCGAAGGGAGCATGGTTATTTTTTCACTCATCTGTACCGGCTCCGGAGAAAAAGGGGCCATCCAGAAAAACTTTCTGTCATAACCTTTCAATTTGTCTTCCGCGGTTTTTAAAGCTTTTTCCGATGGTACACCACCGGTAATACCCAGGACCATCCTCTCAGGCGTATATACCGCGCTATGATACTCTCGCAGATCATCGGGCGTAAGTTTTTTAAATACTTCTTCATATCCGATTATTGGATACTTATATACGCTTTCGCTGTACCCCTCATCAAAAAGAAGCCGTATAAGCCTGCTCTCAGGGTCGTCTTCATGCAGCCTGATCTCTTTCAATATGACATTCCTTTCCGTCTCGAAGTCCTCAGAGGAAAAAACAGGCTCCATAACCATCTTTATCAGAAGATCCATCGCTTCTTCGAAACGCTCAACAGGCACATTAATATGATACTCCGCTGAATCCAATCCCGTAGAGCCGTTAACAAAACCGCCCATTTCTTTTATTGTCTCCCGTATCTGCTGAGAATTTTTGTCGTTTGTATTTTTGAAAAGGAGATGTTCAAGAAAATGCGAAATGCCTGACCCAGCGTATTTGCCTTCATTCGAAAGCCCTGACAGAACACGTATCTGTATTGTAACAAGCGGAGAATCCGGGATATAGTCTGATACGATCACAGTGCCGTTATCCAGAACGGATTTCTTAAACTCATTTTTATAGATCCCGTCCGCGCCTGAAAAAGCGCATGAGGCTGAAAAAAACAGAAGAACCATAAAAAAACGGATGACATGTCGAATGGCCATTCCTCCTTCGTTTGGGAAAAGGACGATCACGCAGTCGTTATCTTTAGAGAAATCATAGTATGGCATGGAATATTTGTCAAGGAAAGAGACTTCTCCCGGCCTTAAGTTTTTCCGGCGCGCCGGCAGATTGATACACCAGGGGAGTTAATTCACATTAACGATCTCGTCTTCTCCGTGGAACGGAGAACGCGTAAAATTATCTTCCCGGGTTTTTACCGCGTTCTCAATATTCCCCGAGCGTAAAGCTTTTTCACCATTTTCCACACGTTTCGTCCTTATCATACTCGAATGATGCGCGATCTTTACGGAAAGCTCGTCGACAACGGAATATATACAGGGTATGATAATAAGAGTCAGCGCCGTAGAAAACAACAGCCCCCAGCAAAGCGCCATTGCCATAGGCACCAGAAATGGATCCTTGCCTCCTATGCCATACGCGACCGTCGAAAGCCCGCCCGCGGTCGTAATCGTAGTAAGAATAACCGGCCGTAGACGCATCTGGCCCGCTTTAATGATAGATTCCCGTCTTTCAATGCCGCTTTCCCTCAGTTTGTTTATAAAATCCACAAGTACAATAGAATCATTAACTACTATACCGTTCAAACTGACCACCCCCAGAATCGCCAGGAACGAAAGCGGTAATCCGTGGGCGACAAATGAAAGCACAACGCCTATCAGCCCGAATGGTATGGCAAGCATAACGATAAAAGGCTGGACAATAGATTTGAAAAATGAAGCAAGTATCAGATATACGACAAGAAACGCGAAGAAAAAAGCCCTTAAAAGGCTTTGCAACGACTCCACGGTTTCTTCCTGTTCGCCGCCGTATTTCACGGAATACCCTATATATCTATCCGCGATATCCCGAAACTTATTCATCAGCATACTGTTTACCTGCAAAGAAGTGGCTTTAACATTATCAACATTACATGACGCAGTGATCACACGTTTACCGTCAAGATGGTGGATATTTGTCATGCCGGGCACTTTTTCGATAACAGCCACTTTTTTGAGCGGGATAAGTTTACGGTTGTTATTTTCGACAAAAACATCATCGAATACTGAAATATCCGTTGTTTCGTTTTTATCGAACCTTACGGTTACATCAGTTTCTTCTTCCGCTTTAACAGGTTTTATCTTAGTAGCGATACCCCCCTCAAAAACAGCCCTCACAGTCTTCGCGATACGCCCGATAGAAAGTCCCGCCATGGCGGCCTTATTGTGATCTACCTTAACGCGTATTTCTTCCTTACCGGGCTTGTGGTCCCAGGTAATATCAGTCGTGCCTTCAATTGTCTTCAGATAATCCATATATTCCCCGGCCATCTCATCCAGGACCTGAAAATTTTCGCCGCGTATCCTTGCTTCGACCGCTTTACCCACAGGCGGGCCCGATTGAGGCTTATCATACCGGACCTCGGTAAAACCCTCGATATTTTTTGTTTTTTCCCGAAGTTCCGAAATGATATCACCCACATCACGTTTGCGGTCCTGAGCCTGTGTAAGGTATACCGTTATCTGTGCGAGGTTACTCGCGCGCCCGGCAAAAGGGTCCTGCCGATCTTCTTCGACTTTTCCGATAGTGGTGACAAATGACTCGAGTTCTTTTGATGAAAGTTTGCTTACCTCGTCCTCAAAGGGTTCAACAAACTCAGCCATTTTATATAATGGCGTACCTACCGGCGCTTCCATACGTATAAAAAAGTAGTTTATCCCCGCGCTCGGGAACAGAATGAACTTAAGCACAGTAACCGCCAGTACCCCGCAAAAAACCAAAACTCCTGTAAAACCTGCCAAGACAAGATATTTCCGGCGGATCGCCCCTTCAACTATCTTAGTATAAAACGATATCAGCGCTTTAAACCACCGCATATCTTTTCTAAGCCCCACAGGCCTGCCTTCCGCGTCAAACTTGATACGCACAAAATCCGCCAGATGGCTGGGGAGTATAATTAAAGCTTCCGCGAGAGACGCCATAAGAGCCACGATCACTATAACGGGTATATTACGTATGAATTTCCCTATTATTCCTGTCATGAAAAGGAGCGGAGAAAAAGCCGCTATTGTAGTAAAAACGGCCGATACAACCGCTCCGAGAACTTCTTCCGTCCCTTTTACCGCGGCAAGCCGCGGCGGCATGCCGTCTTCCATGTAACGATACACATTTTCAGCGACTATGATCCCGTCATCGACAAGCATACCGAGAACAATTACAAGCCCGAACATGCTTATCAGGTTTATCGTGATCCCCATCATGTTCATAACAAGAAACGTCGCGAAAAAAGAGATCGGGATCCCCAGAACAGTGAAAAAGGCTATTCTTTTCTGCAGGAATACGAGCATTATCACCATTACAAGCAAAAACCCTATCCAGGCGTTGTTGGTTAAAACATTTAGCCTGCGCCGGGCGTAAAAAGAATAATCATTTATATATGATATCCTCAGCTCATCAGCCTTCGCCCTTTTTAAAAAAGCGGCGCTTTTGCGTTTTATTTCATCAACTATACTTAAAGCGTCCCCCGACTCTTTTTTCATAACTACAAGATTGATAGAACGAGCGCCCCAGGTCCTTGTTATGACATCCTCATCCTTAAACGTATCCCTGACATACCCGACATCCTTGATCCTCAGCCAGTTGCCGGAGTCGTTCGCGCGCACAATAACATTCTCTATCTCCTCCGGCGTAAAAAATTCCCCTGTTGTGCGGACGCTGTATTCATTTGTCGGAGTATCCATTTTACCGGCAGGCATACTTACGTTTCGTCCCGCGAGAGCGTTTTCTATCTCATCGATCGAAACATAATTTTCCATCATTTTCCGCGGATCCACAAGGATCTGCATCTCAGGGTCACGATATCCGTCTTTTCTCACTTTAGCCACACCCTTGATATCCTCCAGCTCGTCAGCCATCACATCCGCGTATTCACGCATCTTATGTTCCGGGACCGGGCCGGACAATGAAACCTCGATCACCGGGTACTGTTTTGTCGTAACTTCCGTTACTATGGGATCTTCAACGTCACGGGGAAGGTCATTTACCCTGTCCACAGCGCTCTGGATGTCCCTGATAACCTTCTGTTTATCTTTCTCGTCAGGATCGAGTTTGACATATATAAGAGAAAAACCTGAAGCGGAAGTCGAAGTCACTTCTTTTATGCCGTCAACATCCTTGATCTCCTTTTCTATGGGAACAGTTATCAGCTTTTCAACATCCTCAGGCGTAGACCCCTGATAATACGTTGAAACTGACACCAGATCAAAATCAACATTCGGAAAAACTTCTCTGTTAAGCCCCAGGACTACGATAACTCCCATGATAACGATTATTATAGAGATCAGATTGACAAACAAAGACTGGTTTACGCTGAAACGGGGAAGGCTCATAAGTACCTCTCATATTTTTCAAGTAATGTATTCATCGCCCGTTCAAGGTCCGTCCTGGAAGTTTCCAGGCTGAGCATCACGGCCGCTTCTTCGATCTCACTGCGAAGCAGATCATGCTGGTAATCGATGAGGTTTTTGGTGTTTGACCTGCCCTGCGAAAAACGTTTCTCTTCTTCCGTAAGTTTACCGGATTGAAGTCTCACCGTTTCATGCGCGTTCCCAACGCTCTTTTCATATGTGGTTACATCCCGAAACGCGTTACCTACTTCGGTTATGATCGTCCTTTCAACGTCTTTTAGTGATAAAATAGCTCTTTCCTTTTCATAAGATGCCCTATTATATTCGCTCTGGGCCGCATTATTCTCAAGCGGGATATTGACTTCTATCCCCGCGTACATATTCGTATTATCCCCTCCTGTTGTCTTAGCGAAAGATTCGCCAAAACTCGACTCTACTCCGTTCACCGCAAAACTCGCCGTTAAATCTATCTCCGGCCACCTCAGGTTATCTTTTATCTTCAAAGTAAGATTTTTAATATCAATGTCGATCTTCTTTTCTTTATAGTCTCTCCTGGTCTTAAAAGCTTTTTTAAGGCATTCCGCCATATCTCCGAAATTATAACTCACCCTGAACCGCACAGACGGCGCAATACGCACTTCCGTGGATTCGTTCATAAGCAATTTCAGGCTTTCCTCAGCGTTCCGGTAACTATTTTCAATTATGACCAGATCCGTCTCTCTTCCGATCACGTTAGCCTCTGAAGCGAGCAGGTCTCCTTTTTCTATTATCCCCATATCAAAATTCTTCGCGTTGACCGAGAGAAGGTCCCTGGCCCTGATAAGCATCGCCTGATTGATCTCAACCGCCCTTTTGTTAAAAAGCAGCCGCCAGTAAGCCTTTTCAACTTCAGCAATAAAAGCCTCTATCCTGTCTTTTGTCTCAAAATCCGCGTTTTCCACGGCAAGTTTCGTAATAGAAATATTTGTCCGGTCCACATAACCGAAAAAATTCTTCGCCACAGGCTGTTCTAAATCAACCGACAACTGCGAAGTATACGCCGGGTTCTTTGATACAAAAATTGTGTTATTCCATGCCCTCGTATCCTCAAATTTAACATCGACTTCAGTTCCGGTCGGAAGCTTCTTTGTGATACCGGCGTAATAATCATTAGTCTGATTGTCGTCAGGCGCGAAGATCGACAGTTGCTGGCGTTTATCCTCGTTATAGCCGGCGCCTCCGTATAAAAACGTGTCAAAAACAGCTTCAGAATACATTATCTGTGTATCGGCGATATAAAAATCGAGCTTCGCGATTTTCACATCAAAACTCTCTTTCAGAGAATATGCCACACACTCATCCAGAGATACCAATTGCTGTGAGGCCATCGCGGCGCTGTTTTCCGATTCATTTTCCGCTGTCGAGGTAACATTCCCGCGCGCGAGAAACAAAAGCAGTAATAAAACGGAACATATTTTTATTCTATTTCTCATTTTCTTCTTTCAGTCGTTTATATACTTTAGTTACCAGCCGTAAATACTCGGTTTTCTCCGGCTCATCCAGAACCGAAAATATATTATCCGCGAAAATTTTTCTGGCCGCTGTTATTTCCTCCGCGGCCTGCGCCCCCTTAGGCATAAGAACTACCGTAACGACTCTCCTGTCATTAACACGCCGTTCCCGTTCAACCAGGCCAAGCTTTATCATTTTATCGATAATGCCGGTAACAGCACTCATAGTAAGGTTAAGCATATTTGATAGCCTGCCCATAGCACACGGCCCTTCATCTCTGAGAGCCTCCAATACCACAATATGAGAAACCGGTAAATTCCACCCTTTTTTCATGATACCCGCCTGATACCTGCTTACTTCACGCAGCATATCGGAAAATATCTTAGAAACCTGAACCCCAAACTCCAAATTAACGCTTTTCCTCATACTAACTCCCTGATGTTATGCGCTGAACTTCACCAGCAGGATATTTCACTAAGTTAAATGTTTCGAAACTTAAGTTTACAACAAGAAGAAGCACCTGTCAATAAAAAAACCAACCAGACCTTTATCACTATCCTATGCGGATAAATTAAATTTAGCCTGATTTTGAGTGCTCCCGCTAACAGAAGTGCCTTATACGCTGATTTGATATTTATAACCCATAACCGGGATTAAACATTTACCTAAAATTTTATCGCTACACCTCCCTCGAACGTACGACCCGGCGCCGGATAAAATGCGGGGTTTCCGAGAAAATTTTTGATAGCGTTCGAAAAATAACGTTCACCAAATATATTCCGTATAGTCCCGAATACCCGTATGTTTTTATATTCAAAAGAACAACCAAGATCCATTGTAGTATGCGGTTTAAGCTTTGAAACCTCATTTTTCTGATCACTCATTATATAACGGTCGCCGAGATGATTGACGATAAAAAAAATGTCAAACTTCTCCACAGGGCTTAAATTTACCCCGCAGGAAATCTTTTGTTCCGGGACCAGCGGTATACTTTTTGACGCGAATTTTCCTCCGGCAAAAAAAGCCTTTTGGAAATTATAATTGAAAAACAGGGTGACCTTTTCAGAGATCTCAGTTTTCGTCTGAAGCTCAAAACCGTGGTGGATCGTACGGGGATAATTTCTGTTCTCATAATCGATCGGATCGTAATATATCTCGTTCTTGTTTTCAATAAGATAATAAGAGGCATTTATCGACAAAAGATCAAAAGAATTATCCTTTATTCCTATCTCATAATTATTTCCTGTCTGCTGTTTAAGCCCGGCATTAAGAACCGCCGGGAAAACCATTACACTCCATGTAAACCAGTCAAAAGACTCATAAGCGGACTGAAAGAATTCATCAGTCGCGGGATATCTGTATGACCTCGCGTAATTGATATAGATCTGGGACCTTTCGTTATATTTATACCCGGCGCCGGCGTCAAACGCGGCCTCTTTCAGGCTTCGGGTATCATAAGTGTCAACGGGCTCATGCTGGTCAAAAATATATTCCGCCCACTCCCCCCGGATGCCGCCATTCAGGATAAAACGCTTGTTGATCATAAGATTATCCGAAGCGTAAACAGCCAGGGTTTCTTTGATAATATCGACCTGGGACTTCCGGAAAGTAATATCCCCGCTCAAGACCTGGTCCTTAGCGTAAAAATAGTCGATCCCAAGGACAAGTTTATTTTCCATGGAATCATTGAACAAGCTGGAATATATTTCCGCCTTCGGGCGGAAATCCAGAGACTCGAGATGATGGTTATTTTCATATCTGTTAAACCCCACGGAAAGGCTGTTTGAACGCCTTGCCCTGTATGAAATAAACGAGGACAAGACACCTTCATGATCATTTTTCTCAAAAAGTATCCGGGGATCAACCATAACATAATAATCCTCGGTTTTCGCTTTACTGTCAGGGAAACGCGTCCCCTCCGTTCCATCGCTGCGTATATTGGCGGGGAACAATGCCCCTGGCATGCCATACCAGTCCCTGTGGTACCCGGAAGATACATCAATATCCATAAACTCCACGGGCCTTAAAACAAAACTTGTGAATATATCATCCGCCTCATAGTCATTATTGACTCTGAACCCGTCACTATCCTGATATGAATAACTGAAAAAATAATCAATAAAATCATGGCCGCCGTTAATGGAAACATATTCTTTATGATAATGAAAACTCCCGAACTCCTGCCTGTATTCTACATGATCTCCTTTTTTACCGCGCTTCGTGATTATATTTACCACGCCCCCCGTGGCGTTATCCCCGTACAATACTGAATTAGCGCCTTTAATTATTTCCACCTTTTCAATAGTATTAATATCGATCTGCGACAGATCCGGGCCGGACATATCGATCTGATTAGTCCTCCTGCCGTCTATCAATACGACATAATTTAAAAGCCCCGCTTCTCCGAACCCCCTCATATCAATGTTATTGTCCTTAGGATTATTCATGAACCCGCTTACTACGATTCCGGCGTCCATACCGAGTAATTGCTGTGTATCTCTAAAATCATATTTCCGGATATCATCGCTGTTTATTACGCTTATATTTGTATTTACATTATATACATATTCAGGAGTTCTTCCCGGGGTCACGACAATCTCGCCGATATCAAAAACCGGGCTTAAAACCTTGTCAACCGGGAACAGCACAATATCGGCAAGCCCTTCCTGGGAAACGGGAGAAAGAATAGCCTTTACAGGCGCGGTTATGACATCCGTTATCCTTTTTTTTTCATTTTTCTTTTCATCAGCTATCGCGCTCGAGTAACTTCCCGTAACTGATAAAACAACCAATAAGACCGCTATTACAACTCGCATGCTCTCTCCTTTTCGTGCTATAGACAGTTTTTTCGGCCGCTAAAAAAAACAACCCCTGACATCAAACGACATCAGGGGTTGTTCCGTTTTTAACAACCTTTATTCCATATCAGCCTCCGCGGGCATCATGGCAATCTCCATTCAGGCAGGTCTTCTGACTCCCGGACTCTCTACTTTCTTATTTTCGCCTTCCCACCCTTATCAAAAGGCAGTGGCATTATTTGTTACAAGGTATATTCCCGGTTACAGCGGCGGGACCGTGTCTGTTTTTCACAGACTTCCCTATTAAATCTTACGATTACCTGAATACTAATATTTTTTTCTACTCCTCCTCACGATCCGATTGTTACATTTTTCACTCTATTCCGCCAGAAGCACCTCTTTAAATCTGGATTCCGAAGCCAACTTACGCGCCAATTCATATGATCCGAACAAAAGAAAGGAAAACACGAGATTACCAAATAAGGTGTTCCTGAAAAACGGCAACGCCTTGACATAGCAGCCGGAAAAACCGGCTAATGTATGG
>JBDRAX010000205.1:0-3150 GCA_043823375.1 Candidatus Omnitrophota bacterium
TTTTTCACCTGTAAATCCCCAATATTATTTGATATTCAATTATATTTGTAGCGGTGCGATTCATCGCACATCGGTTCGTCGGATAAATCCGACCGCTACAAAAACCTGGATTTTCATCCTTTTTTGTGAGCCAAAGGCTCATGACTTTTTCATAATAGTCTTAAAATCCCCCTTGCTACCCCTTTATTAAAGGGGGCATTCAGGGGGATTTTCATCATATCTTGTTTTTTATTTCATTGCTTTTTCCAGCCTGGAAATATTTTGTTCCAATGTATCAATGTATGATTTATCAACGGGAAAGTTTGTAAGCGTAACATGCAAAATACCGAGTGTTTCCGCCATATTTTTCCCGGTCTCAGGCCCACTCTGCAGGTTATCAACTATGACTTTTACTTTTTTCTTTTTTCCGAGAACAAGCAGTTCCTTCATTTTCTTCAGAGTTAACTCCTCCGGCCTGCCGTAAACTGCGACTACATCCAGCCCCAGCCATCTTAAAAACTCTTCCTGTTGAATGGAGGATATTGCTTTTAATCCCCGGAAGCGCTTTTTTATTTCTTCATATTTCGGCAGTTGCTCTGAAATTTCATTATTATATTCCTTTAAATTTTCAAGATAATACCCGGAGTTTTTGCCGTCGAAACCATTCATTGCCCCGGTGATTTCTTCTGCTGCCGTCATCTGTATCTCAGGTATCATCCAGTTGCCTTCTGTCATTACATCTATTTCTTTTAAGTTTTTATTTTCGTTTACAGACTTTATCCTTTCTATCCATTTTTCCCAGGAATGCCGGAATATGAATTTTGCTTTTGCTATCTTTAAGACAGTTTCCGGTGTTGCATCAAAATGTCCCGGGCAATTTCCACCGGGAACTAAAACTATAACCTCTCCTTTAGTCTTTGCAATATTATCCAATATCCCGCCTATAAGTGTTGTTGTAGCAAGCCTGCTTATTTTATTATTGGTATTTTCTTCGGGATATAGAAATCCCGATAGCCCCCCGCTTAAGACAAGTATTAAAAGCATCCTGACAAGCAAGTTAGGGCGACCCTGGTCGTCCCTATGCCCCGTATCAATGTACGGGGTAAACTCCGGGGCAGGCTTGCCTGCCCTGAAAATATTCAAATTCCTATACAATAAGTTAGTCCGCCAAATCGGCGGAACCAAATACCCCTTCTTTCCCCCCTTTATCAAAGGGGAATCCAGAGGGAATTTAAATTTTCCGTATAACAAATTATTTTTTTTCATTTTCAAAACCCGTAGCTTATACCGGCAGATATGCTTCTTCCCGGCATATCGTAAATATCTCCGGAATATATCCGGTATGCCTCATTTGTCAGGTTATCTATACTTATAAATATCTTTGTGCCGCTTGTAAGTTCGTAAGCTATTCTGGCATCCGCAATAATATAATCAGGTATTTTATTTAATAAATTATCATTTGCAAAATATCTTGCTACATAATTGACCGAAAGCATAGCGCTTAATTTGTTTTCAGAATATTTTAGCATGGTAGTTGCCTTGTCCTGCGGCTTTCCACCTGTCTTTGTGCCATAATCCGAATAAGTATAACCGGCGATTAGGTCCAGGCTCTTCATTATCTTATAACCCACTGAGGTTTCAATACCTTTATACTCAAAACTTCCTATATTCCTGTTTTTACCGTTTCTTACTTCAATCAAGTCCGTCCCATTCATGACAAATCCTGAAATATCAAAATTTATCCCGCCTGCATAGTATCTTGCGCCGACTTCGTGATTTACTACTCTTTCCGGTTTCAGGTCAGGATTTGAAGGCGGCATGAAATACAGGTCATTGAGCTGGGGACTTCTGAAGCCCTCGCTTCTTAAAACCCTGAATATAAGATTTTTCTTTGTGTCATACACCAGGCCGGCCTTTGTAGTTATATTGTCGTCTGAAATCTCATCCATATTATACCTGGCGCCCAGTGTAAGGGAAAGTTTCTTAAAAAAAGTGTGTTCATCATTTACATAAACACCGTATTCATATTTATGATACTGTTTTTTATAGCCGGCCAGTGAGGTATTTAACACATCTGCAAACTGGTACCTGGAATCAATACCTGCATTTAGTGTGTTATCCTGTATCAGGCTGGCCGTGTTATGCAGCATAAATCCATCTGTAAAATCCGTTGAATGGAATCCGTCCGAAAACTTGTGCTCCCCAAAAGAACGGTAATACTTCATTGACAGGTCATTTATACCTGCTTTTAAGTCATAACTTAAATCAAAACTTCCCCTCTGGTAGTCGTACCAGGTACCGGCAATTGAAGGGGCAGGCTCATTCTTTATGCCTCCGAAATATTTGCCGCTTAAAAAGAGTTCAGACTTGTTACCGAACGTATACCCATATTTTGCGGTAAAATCATTCGCATCGTACCTCGCATTCGTCTTGTGGCCGTCTGTCTGCTGCTTATTTAAGGTTATATAATATTCTGAATTCTCCAGCTTCCCGCCCTGTTCTATCTTATAATTCTGCGTATTAAATGTGCCATAAGAACCTGTAATATTACCCTGTATTCTCTTTCGGGGCCTTTTTGTTACAATATTTACTATTCCTCCAAATGCTTCCGAACCATAGAGTACGGACTCCGGTCCCCGGATTAATTCTATTCTATCGACATTGTTAAAGGGCAGCGTATGCGTCACCGCACAGCCAAAAAGACCCATCTTGTCAGGCCTGCCGTCAATAAATATGCCAATCTGCCTGCCGTTTCCACCTATACCACGGATATCCACATCAGCCCTTCCGAAGGCAGATGTCCTGCGTATAAATACGCCCGGCAAAATACTTAAAAGGTCCGTGGTCTGTTTCGCATTCTGCATATCAATATTATCACCATATAATACACTCCCGGATACAGGCAATTTTCTGAAATCCTTGTCCATTCTTTCAGCTTTTATAATAACCGGCTCCAGGGCAATTCCTTCATCTTCTGCATGTAGAATACTAAAAAAAATAAAAGTAAAAACATAAATCACTGCACAACGTCTTATTAATCCTGGAAAAATCATTATCTTATCCTCCATATATCTTACGTTTATTATATTCGTGTTACTCATTTGACAAAAAAATTATTTAATCCGGGACAGGTTCAACACACTGAACATCACCCCCTTTATTGATTTTATT
>JBDRAX010000206.1:0-10517 GCA_043823375.1 Candidatus Omnitrophota bacterium
ACCCCTTCATCATCAGGACCCCTGTGCCTTATGCCGTCGAAGAGAATATCTATTTTACCCGGGTAATCTTCCGGGGTTTCTCTTGCGATATATCCCGCTATCCCGCACATATTAAACCTCTTTTATCTGTCCTGCCATAAACGTTTCCGTTTTCTGATCGCGCGCACAACGCTGTCAGCAAGATACAATATCGCCAGCAGCCTGATCGCCTGATAATTAAAAGGATTCAGCATAATGGATCTTATCAGGTTTTTTTTCGCGGCGGCGTGATCCTTTTTTTTATAATACTCGATAGCTCCATGCTGATAATATTTAAGAGCGGCGGGGATATATTTATCACGCGCCATCTGCGCCCTTCTCTCGATTTCATCCCTGTCATAACGCATCGTAAGGCACCCCGGATGCATTCTGACATAGTACAAACATTCCCGGAGATTTTTCATGCGGTACCCTGAATAATAAATCCTCAGCCAGTATTCATAGTCCTCAGCCAGGAACGCCTCGGGATCATACCCGCCAAGGCGCTCATAAATACGCCTTGTATAAAGAAAACATAGACCGATATAATTCACCTTTTTAAGAGATTCCGGAGGAAGCACTTTTACCTGCCGCATCAGATTACCCTCCCCGTCGATCTCGGCAAAATCCGCGTATACAAAATCCGCGTTACCCGGCGCCAGTGCTTCTACCATTCTTTCAATGGCGCCCGGCATATAGATATTATCATCCGAAGTCCACGTCAGAAATTCCCCCGATGATTCCGCGAAACCCGTATTTAATGCCGCGGAAATACCCTTATTTTCTTCATGCCTCAAATAACGTATGCGTTTGTCACTGTAAGAGGTGACGATATCATGAACTCTGTCGGAACCGTCTTCCACAACTATAAGTTCCAGATCGTCATATGTCTGGTTAAGACAACTGTCGATAGCTTCCCTTATATATTTCTCACCGTTATATGTCGGTAGGATAATACTCACTTTTCCTGTTTCCATTCGAAACTACGCCTCCATTACCGCGCGCTTGATCTTCAAAGAAGTGTTACAGAATGACCCGTTATTCCCCGCGCTGAAAACGAGATCCTTATTTCCTGAAAATATTCCAAAAACCATACCGGCCGTTCTTAAACTCACCGCCGTTTTTCATCTCAAGTATTTTTTCATAATATGAAATTTCCAGTTCATCTACTCTTCCTTTTTCGAATCTACGCGCGCTTTCTCTGGCGTTACCTATCAGCATAGTCCGCAGCCCGCTGTCCCCGCAGGCTTTTTCCACCATTTCCGCGACAGACTCCGGGTTTTCATAATCTTCCAGCACCAGTCCGTCTTTCATATGCTCCATGCCGACACCGCCCGAAGCGGGAACAGATGTAACGACAACTGTACCACAGGCCATGGCCTCGACCAGAGCGGAACTCATAGCTTCGGACCGGCTGGGGTTACACAGGCAATCCGCCCATGAATAATATCTGGCAAGTTCCTCATTAGCGAGTGTCCTGAGGAAAAAACACCTTTCGGAAACCCCCTGTTCCTCAGACAGTTTTATATATTCCTCCGATTTCCCGTCCCCTACAGCCAGAAGGCAATACCGCTCTCCCAGGATCTTAAGCGCCCTTATAACGGTATCAAGATTTTTTTCCCGCGATTTTCTGCCTACATGCAGGATCCTGTATTTAAAAGGATATTTCGCGTATAAGTCCATGATCTCTTTTTCCTGAAAGGGGCGCATCACGTTAAGATCCACCCTGTTGGGAAGTACCCAGGCTCTGCCGCTTTTATCGAATTTTCCAAGCACCAGCCCCTTAACCTCTTCGGACACGCAGAATACTATGTCAGCTTTCTTTATGCTCGCGTGCAGCCATTGCGGCCTCTTATCGTGCACGGAGACAACAACCGGTATTCCCTTGACTTTATACCCGCATGCCATATCGCACGGCCAGTTCCCTCCGTACGCCCGGATAACATCGATATTCAGGTCCCTGATCCTTTTCTGTAATTCCCGGTCTTTTGTATGAATAACTCGCATTCCGAATTCATCTCTCACCCCTTTTTCCAGCGGAGAAAGCAAATATACTTCATCAAAAAATTTACCGGGATTATAATAATTCTCAAGCCTGCTTGCTATCCCCTTCACCTTATAGGCTTCAAGCGGGTCACTCGGAATTACTGCCAGTCTCTTCATTTTTTTCCCATTCCCATTTTGTGGGCAGTTTAATAGCGCCCCTGGAATTTTTAGCTCTTCCTACCGTAAGGCTGTACGCCATGTCGTTCCAATCCACAAGATTTCCGGGGTCTTTCTCCGCTATCACCACGGAACAAAGATAATTATCAGTTGGGAGATGAAACCCCGGTATATTTATTTTCACTCTGCCATGCCCCAGCGGCACATTCCTGAAAGCGACATTCTCATAAGAACTGTTCGCGCAATATTTAAATCCCGTATCTCCATAGAAATTCACGCCGAAAATCAGATCGTCGAATTCGGAACGCGTCACATACTCAATGACCAGATTAATTTCTTTCCCTGATTCAATAAACGAAATTTCCTTAAATTCCTTATCGAAAAACCTGAGCCCCGTTATCTCCGCCTTCGCTTCCTCTTTTCCCACACGCCTGTCCAACCCCTTTTCAGCCCTTTTCTTTTCTTTATGTTCAAGCACATCTTTTATATACATGCTCACGCCCTCTTCGCTCGGCCCGTAAAAACAGCATCTCCCGTTCTGAAGATACAAACACTTCTCCGTGCGTTCACGGATCGCTACCTCGTTGTGGGATACAAGAACAATTGTCACTCCCGCTTCTCTGATCTCATGCATTTTCTTAAAACATTTCATCGTGAAATCTTTATCGCCTACAGCAAGTATCTCATCCACGAGTAATATACCGGGATCACAGTGAATAGCCACAGAGAAGCCCAATCTTACATACATGCCCGAGGAATAATGTTTTACCGGAGCATCAAGAAAATCGCCTATTTCGGCGAAATCAACTATTGAATCGAACTTCCTGTCGATCTCTTTTTTACTCATGCCTAAAACCGCGCCGTTTACATATATATTTTCGCGGCCTGTAAGCATGGGATGAAAACCCGCTCCTACCTGGATCAAGGCGCCGACTCTCCCGTTTACCCGTATCCTGCCCTCATCCGGCATAAAAATACCGTTAAGCATCTTCAACAAAGTCGTTTTGCCCGATCCGTTAGGGCCGATAACGCCCAGAGTTTCACCCTGTTTCAGATCAAAAGAAACACCTTCAACAGCCCAGAATTCCCCTTCCCTGAGATGCCCCGTGCCGCTTTGCATACCGGCGATATTTTTCGCGATATCCAGCATCCCATAGAACATCATGCGTTTAAGGCTCTTACTGAATTTTTTACCCGCGTTTTCCACTTTTATCGATATGTCCGTCATTTCCCCCGCCATTCTTTAAGTCCCGCGCGAACCCGGGACATAACCCCTTTACAGCAAATAAGCGTTTTACACCCTTTCAGGTATTTTACTTTTTACAAGATAAAAGATCCGCCATGAAATCAAAAAAAATAAAACGGAAATGATCGTGGAAATAAAAAAATCCACAGGTTCTTTTATATAACCGTATACTATCAGATCCCTCGGCGCGGCTATTAACGGCGATATGGGATTCAGCCTGAAAAATAACGCTTTATTCCCCGAAACCGGAGCCGGATAGAGTACCGGGCATAAAAACATAAGAAACATGGTAACCAGAGATACCGCGTTAGCTGTATCCCTGAGAATGCCGTTAACCAGCGATAAGATGAACGAACATCCCAGCGTCAAAATAAGAACGGGCAGAACAGCTAAAGGAAAGAAAATCACGGTCCATGGCGGTATATACCTGAAAACAAAAAATGCTATGATGATCATAAAACATTTAATAAAAAACTCGAAGATGGCCTGAGCGACTGATGAAAAAACCAGAACCTCAAGAGGGAAATTGATCTTCGAAACCATACTGCCCGCGGCCACAATACTGTTACATCCTGAAGTGATACCGGTCGAGAAAAGCTGCCAGACAGTAAGCCCTGTTAAAGCGAATAACGGATACGGGACCCCGGTTGCCGCGATATTCAATATTCCCGCTCTATTAAGAAAAACAAAGGTCCCTATGGCAATAAACGGCATAATAACCGCCCATAAATATCCTAAAACCGACTGTCTATATTTAGCTGACCAGTCCCTGATAAAAAAACGCCATAAAAGTTCCCGCGCCCGGGCCAGGTCTTTGATCATACATGGCCATATTTTTATTCCCATTTTCAAATATCTGTTAGGCTCATATGTTTCGTGCTTCATATTATGTCCTGTCCTTATTTAACGCGTATCAATATCTCAACCGCAAAGATATATCTTCTTCTAAAACCGCTTTACCTGTCTCGATATCAACAAGTTTTACTACGATAGCGGTAAAAAACCAGAACGGCTCAGCTATGCGAATAATAATAAAAGTATTACAGCCTATGGCGTGGACAAGTAATCCCGCGAACCCGACTAAATACCCCAGCGCCAGGCCCTTATATCTTGGGGTTTCGACAGTGTTGTAAGTCTTTACCGCGACCTGCCATACACGCCACATAAGCCATAAAAAAAGGCCAAACCCTATTATTCCCGTCTCAAGCAGAGTAAGAATATACTGGCTGTCAAGAAATCCCCCTCCAGTGATCCCTACTCCGAAAAACGGATGTTTGGGTATTTTATATTTAAACGCGTTCGCCCAGGATTCGACTCTGGCCGCTGGCGACGGCCCCAGGCTGATAGGCCCGACTTTTTTAAGGCTCTGGGTTTTTTCCGGGATAAAAGCCCCGAGCACCCTGTCTCTTATAACAGGGGGGCCAGCGGTAAATATCAACAGGAAACAAACTGCCGCCGCGAAAAGCAGGATCATGACCCTCTTATCTTTTGTGATAACGATAAAGGTAAACAGTGAAACGAACATCGCCATATAAGATGCCCGCGAAAGCGTAAACAGAAAACTCGGCAGGAGAAAAAACAAAAGCATCCACAATTTAAGTTTATGCTCTTTGGCGCAATAGAGAAGCCCTCCCGCTATAGACAGAATAAACAGTAGATATCCCCCTAAAGTATTAGGCTCACCTTCACCTTCAAAAGGGGCGGATATTCTGGAAACACTGCCTATATGCGTATTCCCGTAAATTCCGACGATCAGGCTCACTAAAAACAGAACCGTAAGGAATACCCTTACCTGTTTTTCCGTTGTAGTAATGTTAAGTACGATAAAGAACAGAATAAAATATTCGGAAATTTTCAGCACATAAAAAAGCCCCTTTAAAGGAAGTACATCCCCGAACATCATCCCCCTTACCGTGGAAAAAAGCATAACCGCTATATAAAGCCCGATCGGAGCGTTCAACGGGCTCTGCCGTATGAGAGGCGCTTTTTTTACCGCCATTTTGGCGAGCCATGTCAGAGAAACCATTATCAGAACCATGTCTTCCGCCCTGATCACAATAGAACGCCCCGAAGTCGCTCCCGCTTCCATTTCTGGAGAAAGAAGCATGGACAAAAGGATCGCCACAAGCCCTATATTCGTGTTTATAAAGGTAACCGCCACAAAAATGATAGAAGCTATGATCATTAACGCCGCGGAGATATCTACGGTCCCGGCAATAAAATATACCATAATAACAGCAGTAAGAACCGCGAATAGCAGCGTTACAAAAATCCTATAATTAGGCTCCCGAAAAGACTCAAGGCTAATGGTATTACCTCCCTCTTGCTCCAGATAAAATATATGGCGCTGCTGGTCTTTCTGAAGGAAATTTAAGGACGGAAAAAAGCTACGCCTCGTTTTCCGTTTCTCCATAATATTTCTGATAATAATAATAAAACGGAGAACCGAATTTCATGTCTGAAGCCCTCATACTGTTTAAAACCACGCCTACCGGCTTGCCATTGGCGTTTTCTATCTGCATTTTACATCTGCGTAAAGCGCCCCGCGAAACATAGCCGGCTTTATAGACGAGCACGACGCCGTCGACCCTTGAGCCGAGTATACAGGAATCAGTAACCGGCAAAACAGGAGCGGAATCGAACAGGACAACCTGGAATTTACTTTTTACCTCTTTTATGAACTCTACCAGATTTTGAGAGCCGAGTACCTCGGCAGGATTAGACGGAAGATGCCCTGAAGTGATCAAATGAAGATTCTCCATCCCATAGGTCTTCATGATCATGCTGGATTTGATATTTCCCAGGATCACGTCATCGATCGTCTTTATCACATCCTCCAGTTTAAATGTGCCAAGTATGACCTCGCTTAACCCCAGCTCTCTTTTTATCCCGAAAACTTTATGTACCGCCGGCCTTCTGAGGTCAGCGTCAATAAGAGCGACTTTATATCCCATCTGCGCCATACTGAGAGCGGAATTCACGGCTGTCATTGTTTTTCCTTCTCGTATACCAGCGCTTGTAAACATAAGACAGTTACCGACCTTATCGAGCCCGGAAAATTTTATATAAGTCTGTAGGTTCCTGTACGCTTCGGAAACCGATGATTTTGGCTGGTACTGGATCACCAGCCTTCCCATTATCTCGGAATAAGCCTTCCGTTCCTCCGGAGGAGGAGGTTTTTTCCAGTAATCAGCTTCGTTTTTTTTATCTATTTCTATATGCGGGATAACACCCAATACCGGTATTTTCAGAAATTCCTCAACATCCTCGATGGTCCCGATAGACGTATCAAGGCTCTCTGTTACGAAAGCCGCCACGAACCCCAGCACCAGGCCTATAGCGCCGGCCATCATAAAATTTGCAGTGACTTTCCCACCTACGGGCGAAGTAGGAATAAAAGGAGGATTTACTATTTCAATATCTCTGGTCTTAGAAGCCTCAAGTATGCTGGCCTTTTCATATCTTTCTTTCAGAAGCGTGTATAACCCCTGATTTATCATCAGCTCGTTTTTCAGTTTTTCAACGTCAAGATCCTCATATTGTATTTCGTCTTCCAGTTCTTCTTCAGGAGAAGCTTCCGTCATGGATTCAATGTTACGTATCTCTTCTTTGATATTGACGATACCGGGATATTTCTCCGTATAGCGCCCTTCAAGGTCCGCGAGCTGAAGTTTAAGCTGCAGCAGCCTGGTTCTAAGGTCAAGCGGTTTATCTACGGCATACGGCAACTTTCCGGATAATCCCTCGATACCAAGGCTCCGCATTTTTTTCTTAAGGACATTCATATTCTGGTCTATTTTATCAAGCTGTTTTTCTATGAACAGTTTTGTCTTCTTTGCTTCTTCTATTTTTCCCTCCCAGCTCTTTTCCATAAAAACATCAGCTACAGTCTGCACAATATCCCTGGCTTCTACCGGCTCAGCGCTTACCGCACTTATAACCACCAGATCCGAAGCCGTTTCTTCGCTGACAGCAATACTGCCCCGCAAACTCTGCACGGCACCGTGCGCCTCATCAGGACTGGCTTCCGCGCTTACCATATCCAGCCTTTCAGCTACCGCCCTCAGTATCTCATAACTCCGGATCAACTCGATCTGAGTGGAAATATCAGTGGAGCCTCCTCCCCAGAACGTCACGCCTGAACCCGTGATCTCAGCTACGGGAGTATTCTTTGTATTGATATACAGAGTAACGCTGGATTTGTATACCGGTACTTCTTTTTTACCGAAAAAATAGATACTCATAAGAGAAATAAGAAAAATAGCCATTATTATCCATTTCCGCTTATAAATAATCCGCCAGTAATCCCACAGGTTCAATGCGTATTCTGCCATAAATCACAACCTTTTCACTTTCGTAATAAAAAAATTATTCCCAGAACCCGCGTTTTCTAAAAACATCTTTCCAGTCGTAGTCGCCGTTCACGATAGACTGTTTAAGGTCCGCAAGCCTCTCAGCGAAATACAGGGACGGGAATATTTTTCTGAGAACATAGTTTAACTGCTCGATCTCCTGTCTTGGAACGTACACAATGTCGCCTTCTTCCATATACACATTTTGAGACGTGTCCCCGGCCTCTATCAATCTGCTCAAATTAACCTTTACTATCTTAGGGTTATTATATCCTCCCCTTACAATATATACGGCAGCGGGCAAAGCCGCCTCAGTAAAACCCCCCGCCTGTGAGATCACATCGATAATTCTGTCTTCCCGCGCAAGCCGGTACGCCCCCTGCCCGAAAACCTGGCCAAGCACAAAAACTTTTTTCTCCCCGAATTTTACTACCCCTACAGCCACCCTCGGCTCTTTGACGTAATAGGCAAGTTTTTCGCTTATAGCCTGCGCGAGTTCTTTCGGTGTCCGTCCATCGGCCGTTATGTCGCCTATGAGAGGAAAACTAATTTTACCGTCCGCGGGCCGTACGGTAACTTTACTGTCCATCTCAGGGCACCGCCATACCAGCACTTCCAGTTCATCCCTGACCCCGATTATATATTGTCCTTCCGCTCCGATAGTCCCTTCAGGAGAATATGTGGCATAGCTGAGTTTCCCATGAGGAGCGGTTATGCGGGCGCAGCCCTGGCAAAAAAACAATAACAAAAATATTAAGATCACAGGGATCCGTGTTATACTTTGTTTTCCGACTTTAACCATTGTCCACCGCCAAAATATTTTTTTCCAGTTTCAGGCATAAAATAAATCATGTAAGATGAAATTCCGCCGGATCGACGCACTCTTCCACATATAATAAAAGCTGGGACGATAAATCAAGCACCCTCACTCTGTCAAGGCGCTTTTTTGCCCTGTCATAAATAATATCGACTACCGGCCGCATCGGTTTATCTTTATTCGCGTATTCCACCTTACCTGTCTCTCCCGAACTTATCCTGACCCAAGACCCTACCGGGAACATCGATATTTCCTGAAGCATCGCTTTCATGTAAAACGGGTCAAAGGCAGACGCCTCTTCATCCAGTATTTTCTGGATAGCCTTATCCGGAAGGCTGCGCGGCTTCCATAACCTTGTATGCGTTCCTGTCTCATAACTGTCTATGAGAGAAATAAGCCTCGCTTCATAATGGATCGAATCTTTTTCAAGATGCCTCGGGTACCCGGATCCATCCATTTTTTCATGGTATTGCCCGGCAACAATAGAAACTTCTTCTTCGATCCCCGGAATATTTCTCAAGATCTCCTCCCCGTAGATAACATGTTTACTAACTTCTTCATATTCCTCACGGGTCAGTTTTTCCGGTTTATTCCATATATTTAAGGGTATCTTCATCATGCCGATATCATGAAAAAGCGCCGCGATAATCAGGGTACGTATCCTCTCGGGAGAAAAATTCAATGCCATAGCTATACGCAAACAAAGCAGACAAACGTTAATAGAATGAGTGAAAATATAGTTTTCTTTGTATTCGTCGTGGGCAAAGAACAAACGCACAAGATCATCCGGAACTAATTTCTTCAGGCAATCATAAATTTCCTGGGTCCAGCCCAATATCTCTTCCCCTTTAATATGGGACTCTTCCCCTTTAGCGGCTTTAGCCATTACCGGCTTTATAAAATTATTGATACTTTCATAAATAGCCTCGGCCTTTATCATGTCACTTTTTTTTACCTCATGCAGAAAAGCGTTATCATCAGCTCCTTCTGACAAGGACAGCTGACTTTCCTTATTTGTTTTTCCCTCGGGCCTTAAACTCTCAAACCCGTCAAATCCTCTGTGCAGTTCAACCATTTTTACCTATGGCCCTCTTCCCCGAAATCTTTAATGACTTCTTCGATTATCGTTGAATCGACATAATTATTTTTCCTCATATACCCCACAAGAAGCGACATATCACAGATATTATTTATCTGGCGGGGCCTCCCGCTGGACGCGGCATAGATAGAATCAACAGCCTTCGCGTCAAAAATCTCACGCTCCGTACCCGCCAGCTTAAGCCTGTGCCGTATATATCCTGACGTCTCATTCTTATCCAGATGCCTCAATAGATAACACATGGCGAACCTCTGCTTAAACTGGGGCATCTGATTGATCGTATCCCGCAGTTCAAGCTGCCCCATCATGATTATTGTCACCAGAAAATGCTTCTCGGCCTGTAGATTCATCATAAGGCGCAGTTCCTCAAGCACATCCTTCTTTGTAATAAGATGCGCCTCATCTATGATCACTATCATTCTGTACCCGGCGCTGTCGACATCACGTAAAACATTCTCTATTTTTTTTCGCAGTATAGCCCGCGAATTAATATTTTCCTCAACTCCCGTAAGCAGCGCTATTTCCTGAAGCAATTCCCTCGAACTCAGCAGAGGATTGCTTATGTATATGCTCCGGTAATTCTCATTTTCTTCGATCTCAGCGAGCAGTTCATTGGCTATGGTGGTTTTCCCCGTCCCATAGTCTCCGGCAAGCAGAGCTCCGGCCTTATTCTGCTTGATAACATAAACCAGCCTTACCATCGCCTCTTTATGGCAGGGCGAATAATAAAAAAATTCAGGGTCAGCTATATTTTCAAAAGGTTTTTTATTCAGTTGCCAATACGCAAGATAATCCATTTTTATCCCCCGTTAGAATCAGGAG
>JBDRAX010000207.1:0-2633 GCA_043823375.1 Candidatus Omnitrophota bacterium
GGCCTGAAGATTACTTTCGCGAGAGGGAAAATAAAAGATAACGGGGAAATAAGCCTTTTACCGTCGGATGACACGGTAAGAGCCCTTCTTAAAAGAAACGTGGATGTGGAAAGAACAGCGGACGGCAAAGTCACTGTAACAGGGATAGCGTCGGCTCTCAAGGCAGTCAGGTATCCAGCCCGGGACCTTGAAGCTCTGTATATATGGAAAAACATGGAAAAAATCATCAGGGGATCCCTTACAGCGCGTATACTCGAGCCTGTAATGGCTGAGATAAAAGAGAAAAACCTGAAGGAATACAGCCTTGAGATAACGGAAAAAATGGAAGGTGTTTTACGTGTTGACAGGGAAAAAGGGAAAATAGAAATAAGCGCTGAATTCGCTGAAAGCGCGGCCCGCCTCGCGGCAGAGAGCGGTGATAAGTATGACGCTTTACGGAAGGCTGTTACATGGATAATGGGAGAGAACATAGCCCGTTGTTTTAAACTTGAGAAGGATTTCCAGGGGTGCTATGAATTTGAGCTTAAGCATAAAGCCCTGATCACAGCTTTCAGTGATAACGGCGAGTTCGCGGATTTAAGAGGTAATACGCCGGAATCAGCCGGTGCTTTCAATCGGGTTTTGACAGACCTTGAAAATATGGCGGTTTTACGCGTCGCGGAAAAAGGGATGATAGACGCGGACGGTAAAGCGGTTATAATCGCGGAAAAAGGTATAAAGGAAGATGACGTGAGTCCATATATATGGGCACTTAATGAAATACTGCCTCTTGTAATTAAAGCTAACCCTGTACTGGCCGGGAAAAAGGGGGATACGCGCGTTATGCTTTTAAAAGGGCCTGCCCAATCCGCGGCCGCGTACAGGCTTATTTCCCGTTATGACGGCAATCTGTATGTTGATATTGCTTTTCTCGAAAAAATAGCCGGGTTTATGGGGGAAAGTGAGGGCGAAAATATAAAAGAAGTGTGCGAGGCAGGAGCGTGGCTCCTTGGGCACGACATAAGGGCTTGTTTTTCGGATGAAAAACACAGGGGACATCTTGTATTGCCTTCTGCCTGTGACATAGAAAACGATATGCCGAAGCCGCGCGTAAGTGTGGAAAAAATCGCGAATACGGTTATGGATATACAGAAGTTTATATTAAAAGGAAAAGATACACGTGATAAATTTATATCTTTTATTGACAGGGAATGGCTTACATATGACAGGTTTCCTGTTGTGATTATAAAAGCGTGCAGTGATTCATTTAACGCGTATAGCGGGAAAAACAGGGAAGAATTAGCAAAAGTATATAAAGATTGGGAAAAAGAAGAACTTGATTATTGCCTGCCGTTCGAAGATATAATCGCGGGCATAGGTTCGGAGGAATCTGTGGATAATGGCACAGTCGCTCAGATTATTTCTTTCATGTTTCTCGGAGAAATAGTGAGGAGGATGACTGAATATTATGATATCGGGCTTGCTGAATATGGTTCCAGGAAAATGCTTTTTATGGAAGTGTTTAGAGTTTACATGGATATCAGGAATAATGACCGCTCTCATATGCTTGAAGCTATTAAGCAGGATCTCGCTGATACCGCTTATAAAATAACTCTTAATGAACAATACGCGCATAACCTGCTTAAAAGCAATATTGACCTTGAAAAATTGAGGAAAGATCTGGCTGACAGGGTGAACCTTATCGGGCGCATGGATCTGGATCTCCGGTTTGAGAGTGAAAAGGTTCAACAGCTTATAACTGTGGGAGATATAATCAGGAAAAAGGCGATAGTTAACGGGTTCGGGATTGGTGTGAGTATAAATTTATTATATTTCAGTGAGTCGGATCTTGAAAACCGTGTTAAGGAATTGGCAAGACTCGGATATGTTAAGGGGGATATAACCAATGAAATGTTCAGCGCTTTTATATGGGGCGACAAAGTCACGTTTTTCAGGGGATATGTTTCGAAAAAATACGGTGTCTCACTATCGCAGGAACAGGCTGGAGACTTTATTCTGCCTGAAACAGATCTCGGAAAAGCGAGGGAAGACTTTGAAGAAAAAGTTAAAGTTCTGACTGAAGTAAGGCTTGACCTTAATGATGATATCGGTAAAATCCTGCTTTCGCAGGCGAGTAATTTGAGAAAAAGTCTTGACGTCCTTAAAAATAAAGGAGTGACAAGAGATCCTCTTTTCCTTATTTACAACAGCGCGAACCTTGAAAAGAATATTTCGCGCCTTCTGGATTTCGGGTGGACGAAAGAAGAAATAACCGTTGATTTGTATAAAAAGTTTATATCCGGCGAGCTTGTGAGCGGGGAACGGGAAAAAACCGTAGACATGATAGGTATGAGTGATCTGCCGCGTGAAGCTGTTTTAAAGGATGGTTCCACGCGTTTTTACATCAAAAAAAGCCTTTTCCTGAAGAATTTTGATAACGGAGAGGAACTCTGGCCGGATCTTAAGGAAAAGAAGTGGATTACCGGGGAACGTGAAGAGAATGGTGAAAAAACAGCAGACATAAATGAAATAGACAGAGAAGAACTTGATTCACGTTTTTCAGCCTTAAAGGAAAGAATAGAAAAGGTTTTCAGGGAAGAAGCATGTTTCGTGTCTCTTTCTCCGGAAGAGATGGAAAAGCTGAACGCGTGGAC
>JBDRAX010000208.1:0-5316 GCA_043823375.1 Candidatus Omnitrophota bacterium
CGGACAATGACATCGTCAACGTAAATATCCCTACCGGGATCCCACTTGTTTACGAGTTGACCGAAAAAATGGTCCCGGTTAAAAGCTACTATCTGGCCTCCCCGGAAGAAGTTGATAATGCCATGAAAAAAGTTTCGGATCAGGGAAAAAAAGGCTGATTGTATGCATCTGGCTGTATGAACTGTTATGTCCGGGAACGACGCTTTCAAAAAGGACAGTATATCTTACCAGACAAACCATCTGAGGGGCAAAATTAAAGCCGCTATACCCAACAAAAACTGGCGTCAACCGGCCCGATCGACTTAACAAGATATGAGACACGCCAATTGCTATATCAGTTTTCTCACAGAATCGCGCGTAAAAAAAAGCACGTTGAAATCACATACCGGTTTTTTGTATCATTTTTTTCAGCGCCTCTATCCTGTGCATATTTGAAGACAGATTAAACCCGAGGAAAAAAAAAGCGGGTATCAACAGCCACCAGTCCCAGATAACACTCATTACAAGTAAAAACACGAACAGAAATAATGTTATTTCCTGAAGGCGCCACCAGAAGATCGTTTCACTGTCAGATTTAATGACGTCCTGTGGTTGAGAAGGCTCTTTTGGATCCATATTTCAGTCCCTGTTTTCGATATTAACTTCCAAAACTTTCACAAATAACAGTTTACTATATCTCAATATCCCGCTGTCTCCACATTTAGAGACAGCCGCTTATTTATATCCAGTTTTTTCTCCGGAAAAGAGCCTGCTCATACAGTTTTTCATATTCTCTCGCGGAATCAACCCATGAAAAATGCGCCTTCATAGCCTGACGCTTCATTCTTTTCATATGCCCGGGCCTGTCGTAATATGTACTAACCGCCCAACCCGTCGTATAATACACTGCCCACGGGTTCAAATCATGAAAAATAAACCCTGTCCCCGTACCGTCTTTTTCATTATACTGCCGTACCGTATCTTTCAATCCCCCTGTATCCCTGACAATAGGAAGAGTACCGTACTTCATACTGTATACCTGATTGAGGCCGCACGGCTCATATAGCGACGGCATTAGAAAAAAATCCGCGCCTGCTTCGATCATATGCGCTTTACGCTCATTATAGCCTATCCACGCGCCTATAGCTCCGGGGAACTCCGCTGGTAAACCTCCAAAAAAGTCTTCCATCCTTTTTTCTCCGCTCCCCAGAAATACAAATTGAACTATCATATCACGCATTATATTTTTTATTATGGGAGCCAGTAAATGAAGGCCTTTCTGGCGGACAAAACGGGATACTATACCGATAACCGGTATACCGGGATTTTCTTCCAGCATAAATTCTCTCTGTAAATGCTTTTTGCATAAAGCTTTTCCTGAAAGGTCGCTGGCCGAATAATTCACGGGGATCAAAGAATCGGTTTCCGGGTTCCAGTGGTCATAATCCACGCCGTTCAATATACCGAAAAGATCGTCCCTTCTTCTATTAAGAAAAATGGAAATACCGTTACCGCCCGGTTCCGAAAGGATCTCTCCGGCATACGACGGGCTTACAGTATTGATGCAATCGGAATAAAAAACAGCCCCTTTCATGAAATTTACGCTTCCGGAATCTTCAAAAATATCCGGCACGAAATTATCGCCGCCCAGGCCTAAAAAGGGATAGTAAGCTGAATCGAATTTTCCCTGATACGCTATATTATGAATGGAAAAAACAGTAGCCGTATCCCTGAAAAATGGATCATTTTTCGCGGTAGTTTTTAAATACGCGGGTATAAGGGCTGTCTGCCAGTCGTTACAATGGATAATATCCGGCCTGAAATTTAAATCACGGCATAACTGAATGCACGCGCTGGAAAAAAAACCGTATCTTTCCGCGTTGTCATAGTACTCATGTTTTCCGTCATCATAGAGCCCGGAACGCCCGAAAAAGTTATCGTGTTCAATAAAATAAACGGGCAGTCCGTCTATTTCCGTCCTGTATACTCCACACCAGAGAACGCTGCCACCAATAGGCACCCCCATAGGGGCCAACGCCAGTTCTATATTATGTTTATCCTTATCAACACACCCATACCGCGGAAGCACGATCATTATATCATGCCCGAATTGTTTTAAAGTTTTCGGAAGAGCGCCGCAGACATCAGCCAGCCCCCCGCTCTTACAGAAAGGGACCGCTTCCGAAGCCGTAAACAGTATTGTTTTTTTCTGTTTTCTCTTGGTCATGTATGATCCGCCCTGAAACAGGCTTACCGCGTATATAATTATACATCCATCCCGCGAAAAGTTAAAGATCGTTTCCCTGATGAATTATGTATCAGCACTTCTCAAGGCTGATACGTTTCAGTTCCGTATCAACCGAAAGAACCCTCACCTTTATCCTGTCTCCCACAGAAACAACTTCATGTGGAGTTTTTATAAAACGGGCGCTCAGATTCGAAATATGGATCAACCCGTCCTGATGCACCCCAATATCCACAAAAGCCCCGAAGTTCGTAACATTTGTTACCCTTCCGGTAAATTCCATGCCGTCTTTTAAATCCTCGATACGCTCGATCCCTGCGGAAAATTCTATATTCGTAAATTCCGACCTTGGGTCATGCCCGGGCTTTCTAAGTTCCTTTACAATATCTTTTAGCGTAGGGATGCCTGTTTCTCCGGAAACATACCGTGCTAAGGATATCTTATCAATGATTTTAGCGTTGCCTATCAGATCAGCAGTAGACACATTAAGATCAGCGGCCATTTTTTCAACAATGGGATAACTCTCAGGATGTATCGTCGTATTGTCAAGTGGATCAATGCTGTCCCTTACCCGCAAAAACCCGGCGCATTGCTCAAAAGACTTCCTGCCCAGCATAGGGACTTCGCGCAAATTTTCGCGGCATTTAAAAGGGCCGTGTTCCGATCTGTAATGAATGATATTCCGCGCTAAGGACTCCCCGACACCGGAAACATAAGACAATATATCCCGTGAAGCCGTGTTTATCTCAACACCCACAAAATTCACGCAAGACTCTACTTCTATCCTCAGGGATTCTTTCAATTTATAAGGGTTCACATCATGCTGATACTGACCCACCCCTATAGATTTAGGGTCTATCTTTACCAGTTCCGATAATGGATCCTGCAAACGCCTCCCGATACTTATCGCGCCTTTGACAGTCACATCAAGGTCCGGGAACTCTCTGATAGCCACCTCAGAAGCGGAATAAACTGACGCGCCCGCTTCGCTTACCATTACAATTTTTATGCCTCTATCCCCGGGGAGTATTTTATTAACGAACGAAAAAGTTTCTCTTGAAGCGGTTCCATCGCCTATCGCAATAAGTTCCACGCCGAATTTTTCGATCAATGACAATATAATACCCCTGGACTCCTTTTCCATGGACTGGGGAGGATGAGGAAAAACCGGCTGATAATCCATAAAATTACCGTATCTGTCTATTACGGCTACCTTACACCCGGTCCTGAAACCAGGATCAATGCCCATGATCACCTTATGGCCCGCGGGCGGCTCAAGCAGAAGATTCCGCAGATTTCTGGAAAAAACTTCTATCGCCTCCTCTTCCGCCTGTTGCATTCTATCAGTAAAAACTTCTATTTCCAATGACAGATAGAGCCTCTTGTAAGCGTTAATACACGCCTTTTTTATATCTTTCGCGAAAACAAAATCTTCGTTAGTTACGGTTTTAGACGCGATAAAATCGATCGCTATTTCCTCGTCTATCTCGATTTTCCAGGAGATTACCGTTTCCGCTGTCCCTCTTCTGATAGCCAGAAGCCGGTGCGAAGCGGCATCTTTCAGCGGTTCGGAAAAATCATAATACATCTCATACTTAGACTTTTTGCCTTCCCAGTCTTTATTTACCCTGGAAACGATTACCCCTCTTCGGGTAAAAAAATTCCGGAGGCCGCTTCTTATTTCGGCATTATATACTATCCTCTCGACGACGATCTCCATCGCGCCGGCCAGCGCGTCCTCCATGCTGTTAACATCTTTACCGCTGTCAACAAAATCGCTCAAAATATCTTCTCTGGAAAACGCGGTATCTTTCTGTTCAATAATTAATTCCGCCAGAGGTTCAAGGCCTTTTTCCCTGGCCGCGGCAGATCTCGAATGTTTTTTCTGTTTATACGGCAGGTAAAGATCCTCAAGCCTTGGTTTACTGACGCAGTTTTTTATTTTTTCGAAAAGCCCGGCAGTAAGTTTTCCCTGCTTATTGATGCTTTCCAGTATCTGAACTTTCCGGTTTTCCAATTCAAGGTAATATTTCCATGACTCCTGTATCCCCCGTATCTGGGTCTCATCAAGGCCGCCTGTACGTTCTTTCCTATAACGGGCTATAAAAGGTATCGTCGCCATGTCATCCAGAAGACAGACTGTATTTATTACGCCCTTAGGCGGAAGCCCCAGATCCCGGATAATATTTTTACAGATATTTTCCAGTTCAACTTTATATATCTCTACAGCCTCCATACCGCCTTATCCCTTTTATCTTTTTACCGTTTTCATATAATTAACAAAATACGCGCTACAGCAAAATAACAGCGCGCGTTATCCCGTTTCCCTGTATATCTTTTTCAAAAGC
Source organism: Candidatus Omnitrophota bacterium (assembly GCA_043823375.1). Classification (GTDB taxonomy): domain Bacteria; phylum Omnitrophota; class Gorgyraeia; order Tantalellales; family Tantalellaceae; genus JBDRAX01. The sequence continues at coordinate 4,573 of JBDRAX010000208.1, forward strand.
TCTTTTACTTCGCTTACCTCGGGACTGTCCTCGCCGAATTTATTGAGGTAAATACCGAGCAATATGCCCGCGAAATGCTCAGCTTCATCATACCTGGCTTCCTGGTAATACGCGACGGACAGGAACCTGTATAGATTTGAAAGTTCATAACTGTCCTTCCCCGCTATGGGCTCTCCGATCCTAAGCGCCCACAAAAAAGCATCCACAGCGTCAGCCGGCCTTCCCGCCTCCATATACAATAACCCGAGAGAAGACAATCTCTCTGTGACATGCAAGTCATTTATCTGATACAGTTCAACAGTAAGGCGCAAAGACTCTTTAAGCAGGTTTTCCGCTCCCGAATAATTTCCCTGCCTGATCAAGAACGGGACATCCGCGTCTATCCGGGATATCCGGCTTTTTTTTTCGATAAGGAGCCTTTTCCCTGAACTTGTTTTTCTCTTTCTCTCAGAGGGCCGCTGTTTCAGAGAATCATTCAGAAAATCCTGCCAGTCTTCCGAGAAAGCCGTCATAGCGAAAAAAAATAACGCTGAAAAAATGATCATCGGTAATGTCTTCTTCATATTCCCTCCGGGATAAATAACTTTGCTCCTTCGCCGCTTACACATCTTGCAAATATTCCGAGGTGCTTCCATAATACTATATATGAATGTATACTAATATTGTTTATTTTAAAGGTCAGTTTTTTCAGGAGGTATCATGCAGCAATGCCCAAAATGCAAAAAAAGATTTGATGACCCGTGG
>JBDRAX010000209.1:0-8144 GCA_043823375.1 Candidatus Omnitrophota bacterium
TCTATACTCTCTCCCCATAACATTAACAAGCTCAACTTCCGCTCCCGTAAGATTAATATTCGAAGGAACGACATAAAGATTTTCCACTTCCGTAGGCCTTATCGCCTGCTGTATCTTTATGTGTTCATGAAGGACATTATAAATACTGTGCTCTATTGTCCCTTTTTTAATTCCGATTCCGCTTGTAGCGTTCGCCTGCGGATCCAGATCGATCAAAAGAGTTTTTTGTCCTTTTATAGCAAGAAACGCGGCAATGTTTACAGCGGACGTTGTTTTAGCCACCCCGCCTTTTTGATTACAAAAAGCTATTCTCTTCACTGTTTTCTCTTTCTTTTAGTTGGTTTATGATTGAACTCGTTTAGAAATTGGTTGAAATATATCATATGGCTTATTGTTTGTCAAGCTCACAGGAAAACTTACTTCGTTCCACAGGACTGGTTTCCAGACCTTTTTCGTATTTATCAATTATGATATTGCCGTGTTTCCCTCTTCGGAATATACTTGTCAAATACTTGTTATCACAAGGTTTTGCCTTTCCCGATATCTTTAGGAAAAATTTCCTCTGCCAGGGATTTCAGGCTGTTTCTATAATAGTATACTTTTTTAAAAAAAGCAACAAGTTTATTTGTTTTTCAAGTTTCCACGTGGAAACATTTTTTTACCTGCATTGAACAATAAAGATACCGGGTAAAATCGAACACGTCTTTCTTTTGCTGTTTCCACGTGGAAACTTGAACTATCACAGCTCTTCCTGTTTTCTACGCCCCTTTAATCAAGAGGTTCAGCAGTGGCTTCTGATATCGCTACCCACTTGATAAAAACATCAGCTCCTTTTTAGCCCATATCCTTTGTTTGCCACAAAAAAACACCGCGTCTCGTTTTCTTAAAAAGAAAAAGAACATCCCCTTATCCGTAGAGCAGCTCGAAAAGGGGGCGCGCAAACCTGGAGACCTGGGATGACGCCGCTCTCGTCAAAACCACTTCATCTTCGAAGCGCTTCTTGAATAGCCTGGCCATCGACAGAACCTTCTATGCGGATAGTTCTACCATTTTGTACACAAGTTATCAACATTAAGTGGATAATTTCAAGAAAAGGCGCTGTTTTTATACTAAATAGGGGGAGAAGGGGGAAAACAGAGAAGTGCTACTGTATCGGTTTCCTTGTTACTTTTATCTTTGCCAGATCCGCGCCTTTCATGCCAAAAAGGCCTTTATGTTCTTCTTTGAGAACATCAATAACAACTTCTTTCTTTTTCGCGTTAAGCATCTTCAGCGCTTTCTTTATAGCTTTTTCTACCGTAATATCTTCTACCTCTATGATTATTTCCTCATGGTCAGGGGCCTTATTGTCCGAATACATTAGATTTTAACTCCTTGCTGTTTGCCTGCTGATAAAAAGCTGTTCCATTGTCATTAAAATAGAATTGGTTAACCAGTATAAGACTAAACCTGACGGCATTTTATAAAAAAGGAACCCGAAAAATACCGGCATCATTATCATCATCATTTTTTGCTGGCTTGCTTGTTCGTCCGTCATGGGGGTAGCGCCCTGGGAAACTTTCTGCTGTCCGACCATAACCAAAACCATTAGTAAAGGTAAAATGTTAATGTGATTTCCTATCACCGGCAAAGTTATCGGTAATGTTACCGCATCCGGGTTTGCCAGATCCTTTACCCATAAAAAGGTAGAGCCCTTGAGCTGAACAAAGCGCATAAGCCCCTGGTAAAGCGCGATAAAAATAGGCATTTGTAAGAGCATGGGCAAACAGCCGCCTATGGGATTGACATTATATTTTTTGTATAATTCCATCATTTCTTTATTTAGTTTTTGCGGATTATCCTTGTGTAGCTCTTTAAGTTTCTGCATATGAGGTTGAATCTTCTTCATTTGCTGCATGGATACGAAACTTTTGTATGTTAGGGGAAACAAAACGATGTTTATCAGGATGGTAAGTATTATTATTGACACCCCCCAGTTATGCGTCACTTTATAAAAAAGACTTAACACAGAGAGGAGCGCTTTGCTTACTACACCAAAAAATCCATATTCAACCAATTCTCCCATGTTATAGCCGATAGCCTCAAGTTCTTTGCTGTCCAGGGGCCCCGCGTAAAACAAGTAGGCATCTTCCTGAACGGAAGAGGGCGGTATCGTATAAACGGTTGTGTTTAAAAAACTTACAAGATTTTTGTCTTTGTTGGTATATACCTGAACGTCTCTTGGGGCAAAGAAAGGCTTCAAAACCAGGGTAAAATACCGGTCTTTTGTCGCAGTCCATGAAATCTCGCCTGTTCTTTCCTGCGTTTCTTTTCCAGGTTTCACTTTCCAGATTTTACCATCTATCATAGTATCCGCTAAAAGAAGGCTTCTTCCTGAAACTTTTCCTTCTTCCAGTAAATTGGAGGGCCCTGTAATGCGGTAGGAAAATGTTGCTGTTTCTGTTGCCAGATTTTTGATTAAAACATTTAAGTTTATATAATCAAATGATTTATTAAACGTATACCTTTTTGTTATTTCCAGCTTCCCCGGTTCTGTGGCCTTGAATTCCAGAGAATCGGTTCCTTTTGTGACCTGATATTGTTTCTTATCAAGGTCGGGAAGATGTTCACTGTATATAGCAAAGGGGCGTTGGTTATAACTCTTTATATCAAAAAGGGTTTCTTCGTTTAGCTGTGCTTTGGCGAGGCTTCCGCCAAAAGCAGAAAACATCAGGGTGTATTTTCCTGTATTTATTTCTATCAGTTCTTCTTTTTCGTCCGGTTTTTCTATGTCCGCTTCTTGCGCCATGTCTATGCCGGTTCCAGCCTGCGCAGGACGCGTTTCCTCTCCGGAAGGAAAGCTTTCCACAGTATTAACAGGTTTTCCGCGAAAAACCTGCTGATAACCAAACAAAACTACTGCTGACAAAACGATAGCCAAAATCATTCTTTTTTCCATATCTTTTCCTTATTCTGCTTTTTTATCTTATTTTAATATCGTTTACTTCCTTATCTACCGGGTCATATCCGCCGCGGGAAAAGGGATGACACCGTAAAATCCTGCATAGAGCCATCCTGAGTCCTGTAAATATCCCGTGCTTTTCCAGCGCTTCCCTTGCGTAGTCAGAACAGGAGGGATGAAATCTGCAATGTCTGCCGATATGAGGGCTTATTATAAGCTTGTAAGCTTTAATGATCAAAATCAATACTTTTGTCATTTTTTATTCCGGACATAGAGCAGAGAAAATCTAACTCTTTTCTTATTTCGAGTGAAAGGTCTTTCTTCTTAAGTTCACTTACTTCTTTGATGCCTCTTACTATCAGCTTAAAGCCTTTTTGGAAGTTGTTTCTGTTTTCCCGAAAAAACGCGTATATCGTCCGCCGAAGGTAATTTCTTATAACCGCTTTCTTCGCCACTTTCTTTGAAATAACAAGCCCGACCGCTATTTCCGGCTCCTGTTCCGCCCCAAGAAGGTAGAAGGACAGATAAGTACCTTTTTTTCTTTCTCCGCGTTCAAATATCTCGGTAAATTCCTGCTTTTGTGCTATATGCCGCATCTTCACGCGGAAAGGACTTTCCTTCCTTTCGCTCTTCTCCGGTTTAATACCCCTTTGCCGTTTTTTGAACTGCTTCTTTCCCGAAAACCGTGTTTTCTCTTGCGCTTCAAATTGGATTTTGGCCGTAGATTCTTTTTCACCGAAAAACTCCTTTATCATAACGTAAATAGTGGTTAATTTTTAAGATATTGATTATAACATACCCTAAGTGTAAGTCAAGAGAAATACCTGCCCCTTTCTTTTCTGTTTTCCGTTTCTTTTTCTTTCCTTTCAGAGAACTTTTTCAGTTACGTTCCTTGTGCCAGGGAAAGCGCTACCCTTTCCCTTTTTAAAATACTAATTTTTTTTGTTGACTAATTTCCCCCCTTGTGTTATTATCTTTTTGTTAGTAAAAAAAATCGTTATTGTTTTTCCGTTGTTTTTTGTTTCGAAAATAATATAATAGAAGAAACTGCTACAGGGTTATTTTCTGTTTCTTCTTTGACAGGAGGAGCTGTGGAACAAGTGTTAGAAAAAAGAAAACATAAAAGAATCAACAATCACATTCCCATCCGCTATAAAAAATTATCTGCCCCACAGGCCGCGGAGAGTACGACTATTACTAAGGATCTTTGCGGTGGCGGTTTTTTGTTTCGGACAGAGGCTTTTATTTCCATGGCCTGCCGATTAATAATCGAACTGGAAATTCCGCTTTTTGACCGGCCAATAAAAGCTATCGCTAAGGTGGCCTGGATAAAAAAAACCGCGTCCGGGAAAAGTTTTGAGGTGGGGAATCAGATCCTGGATATGTCAAAAGAAGATAAACAGCTTTTCTTTGAATATATAAACACTTTATTCATAGATGAATAGCTTTTTTTGTTACACTACTATTATCTTATACCTTTTTTCCCTCTAAAATTCTCTTGCATTGCTTTCCTCCCCTGTATATAATAGTTATTCTATGGAACTGGTCGTTTTCCACGGGTTGTGGATAACTTGTTGATATCCTGTGTTTTTCCCCGTGGAAAAAAGTATACCTGTGTTGATAACTTTCTGTCTGTGTTCATAATGGAAAATGTCTGGGAAAAAGCTTTATCTCTCCTTCGCGCGGAGGTCAATGACCAAATTTATACCGCGTGGTTTCTTTCTATGCAACAGAAACCCTCTACTTCTTCCTGCCTCTGCCTGAGTGTGCCCAATAAATTTTTTGAGTCCTGGATAAAAGAAAAATATTTAGGCCTTATAAAAAACGCGGTTTACCGTGTCACAGGAAAAGACATGGAGATCTCTTTTGAAATCGTTCCTTTGAATCCCGAAGAGCCGCGCGGCGCGGAAAACTCTCTTCAGGCTCCGCCGCTTTTTCCTCCTGAGGAAAAAAACAAACGCGCCTCGAAAGACAAAGAAACCGCGGTCGGGGGCTGGCTCAAATCCGTATTCACCGGCGCGCGGCAGATGCCGGAGAGCCTTTATCAGCAGATAGGATTAAACCCTAACTACACGTTCGACCACTTTGTGGTAGGGAACAGTAACAGGTTCGCGCACGCGGCCGCTTCCGCGGTCTGTGATAACCTGGCAAAGGTCTACAATCCTCTTTTTCTTTACGGCGGTGTCGGCCTCGGGAAAACACATCTCATGCAGGCTATGGGCCAGGAGATCTTAAGAAAAAATCCTCGCGCGCGCGTCCTTTATATTTCAAGCGAAGAGTTCACCAACCAGTTGATCTCCGCGATAAGAAACAAAACAACTACTAAATTCAGGGAAAGATACAGGCACGCCGATGTTCTCCTCCTTGACGACATACAATTTATCGCCGGGAAAAATTCCACGCAGGAAGAATTTTTCCACACATTCAACGCTTTATACGATTCACACAAACAGATAGTCCTCTGCAGCGACCGTTCGCCGCGGGAAATACAGGACCTGGAGGAGCGCCTGGTTACGCGGTTCGCGTGGGGCCTCACGGCGGATATTCAAAGCCCGGATTTTGAAACCCGCGTCGCTATCCTGGAAAAAAAGAGCGATACCGAATCCATCACTGTTTCTAAATCCGTTCTTTTCTTTCTGGCGGAAAACATAAAAACCAACATCCGTGAAATGGAAGGCGCCCTTATCCGCGTCGTCGCTTATTCAAAATTGACAGGGATCCCTATGACCGATTCCCTCGCGCGCGAAGTTCTGAAAGATATGATCTCCGCGGAAGAAAAAAAGATAACTATAGACTTGATACAAAAAACCGTTTCTTCTTTTTTCGGGATAAAAGATTCAGATATGCAGACAAAAAAAAGAACAAGGGCGATCGCGTATCCTCGCCAGCTGGCGATGTTTTTATCGCGGGAATTAACAGACCATTCTCTTCCAGATATCGGCAGTTTTTTCGGCGGCAGAGACCATACGACAGTGCTTCACGCGTGTGACAAGATCAGCAGAGAAATATCGTCCAGTGGAGAAACAAAAGCGGTAATCGATAATTTAAGGGGAAAAATTAAAAAATAGAATACGGGTTGCTCTTTTTTTTATTACTTGTTATGCACAAGTTCTTTTGACTATATGTGATTTTACTAAAAAGAGTTCCGGAGTTATCAACAAATTAACAGCGACGTATATTACTACGGCTATTTTTAATAAACAGAAAAAGCAGTAATAAACAAGCGGAAAGCTAACAGGAGGCTTTTATGGAATTAGATATAACAAAAGCAGCATTAGTGGAAGGGATACAGACCGTCCAGAATGCCGTGTCACAGAAAAGCAGTCTTCCTATACTTAGTAATGTCTTGCTGGAAGCGGAGAACTCTGAACTTAAACTTACTGCTACGGATCTGGATCTCGGGATCTGTTCAACTCTCCCTGTTACACTTATACAACCAGGAGCAATAACTCTTCCCGCGAAAAAATTTTTTGACATAATAAAAGCCCTTCCCGACGACAGCACAATAAATTTATCGATGAAAAAAAATAATTTTGTTACAATAAAAAGCGGAAAAGCGCAATTCAAGATAATAGGCCTTCCTAAGGAAGAGTTTCCCCAGCTGCCGGTGTTTAAAGATAAAGATTCCATAACCATAGAACAGAAAAGTTTTAAAGAAATGCTGAACCTTACGGATTTTTCCATAAGCAAAGACGATACACGGTATGTCCTGAACGGGATTTATATGATAGTGAAAGGGGATAGCGTTATTCTTGTGGCGACGGATGGAAGGAGGCTTTCCGTTATATCCAGAAAGCTGGCAAAGAAAACACTTGTAGATAGAGAAATAATCATACCGACAAAGACCATACAGGAGGCGAAGAGGATGCTCGCCGACGAAGGGGACGTTATTATTAAATTCAGCGACAATCAGGTCATGTTCTCCTTTTCTTCCACATTTATTTTATCACGCCTTATAGAAGGAGAGTATCCGAACTATAAAAAGGTAATACCGCAGAAAACAGAGAACGAAGTACGGGTGTCGCGGAACGATTTTCTCGCGGCAGCGAGGAGAGCGAGTATTTTTACTGACCAGGATTCAATGGCAATAAAGCTTACGTTGAAAAAGAAGAAAATGACCATAACGAAAAATACACCGTATTTAGGGGAAGCAAGAGAAGAAATCGACGCGGAATACACGGGGCCGGAAGACCTGGAAATAGGATTTAACCCCAAGTATCTGATAGATGTTTTAAAAAGCCTTGAAGATGACGAGATCGTTTTCGAGGTGTACGACGCGAATAAACCTGGAGTGATAAGAAAGGGAGAAGAATATACTTACGTGGTTCTGCCGATGCAGCTTACTTCATAAAAAAAGGAAGCTGTAAAAATGTATAAAAAAAAGGGAGAAGAAAAACACGTTAAAAGAGTGGTAGACGGGTTGCTCCTTCGGTGGGAAAAGGAGATACCGAAAAAAGGGAACGCGGTCCTTTCCGCGTGGGAAGAGGCGGTAAACAGCGGCGAAAGAGGGCATTCCCAGCCTGTAAGTTTAAAAAAAGGGGTCCTTCTTATTGTTGTTGAAAGTTCGGCGTGGCTGTACAGGCTGACGATCGAGAAAAAGAAAATACTCGAAAAATTTAATAAAAGTTATACGGGAAGAAAAAAAGCGGAAGAGATACGGTTCAGGGGGGGGTGTCTTAATGACGGAGCCGGAAAAAAGGAAACGGGGGCGCCAGACCTGAAAACATAAAGTTTTTTACCGGAAGGATCTTGCCGGGGAAGCGGAATGACAGACTACAGAAGAAGGAAGGGAAAGACATGGCGAAGGAGAACATAATAAAAACGGAAAAAGAAAAAGAAACGGACGCGAAGAAATACGACGCCGCTACGATCCAGGTCCTGGAAGGCCTTGACGCCGTAAGAAAAAGGCCCGCGATGTATATCGGGGATACGGGAAAGAGGGGGCTCCACCATCTGGTGTATGAAGTCGTGGACAACTCCATTGACGAAGTAATGGGAGGGTACTGCGACAAAATAGAAGTAATAGTACACACGGACGAAAGTGTTACTGTGAAAGACAACGGGAGAGGAATACCTGTTGATATCCACGAGAAACTTAAAAAGCCGGCCGTGGAAGTTGTAATGACGACTCTGCATGCCGGGGGGAAATTCGACCACAGAGTGTATAAGGTTTCCGGAGGGCTGCACGGCGTGGGGGTGAGCG
>JBDRAX010000210.1:0-5161 GCA_043823375.1 Candidatus Omnitrophota bacterium
CAGAATTTTTTCCGCTTCCGCGAGGCAGTTTTCCAATTCTTCGGCGCGGCCAAACGCGCCCTTACAAGACGCGCCTTTAACAGCCTCGTCCAGAAGCCACAATACTTTTACCGCTCGTTTCCACCTGCTCTGCCTGTTATCGTTTTCAAGCTCAGGGAACAATTCAGGCATCATTTCAACGCCTCTGAGAGTTTCCTTGTCCTTATCTCTTACAAGCCCGAATCTGGCCTTATTCAGACGGATAATTAAAATTTTATCCCTCAGCCGCTTTATATCCCGGGCGAATTCTTTCAAACCTTCACGCTTTATTCTGTCTTCGTCCCACTTCCTGAGAAAAAACACCTTCAGTTCTTCCTCCGCCTCACGGATATATTCTCTCCCCGTAGTCCAAAAAAATGATCTTGCTAAAGCCAGCAAGTCATGGATATCCTTTTCCCGTGTAGCGCCGGAAGAACTTATAGCGTTAAATCCGGCGGCTTTAAAGGTTACTCTACCGTCAATGTCTTTACCGCAGAAGATCTCTTCGGAAAAAATGTTACCATGATACAGGCCTTTTTCATGCATATCACCGAGAGCGCCGACGAATCTCATAAAGCCCTCTATCATATTAAAAAAACCATATTCACCGGAACCTTCTATCTCAGGAGCTACACTTTTCATCGTATTATCTCCCGGGAAAGCGGCGATATAATAAGGGTAGTCGTTATTCAAGGCATCAAAAAAAAGTTTCCCGTAAACGCGCGGGATCCTTCCGTTCAGCCTGCCATACAGATCCCCGCGCCCGCTGTATGTTTCAAGATCTTTTTCTTCTATATCCCCGTCCGCTATGAACATAAGCAGGCAGTATTCTTCAAGTGTTTCTTTTGTGATAATCCCGGTTTCATACAGCCTCGGCATAACGGGAAGACCATGTTCACTAATACCTTTTTCTTCCAGATAACGCACATTCTCCCTGCCGGACGCGCACGCCTTTATAAACCCCGCGGGGTCAATTTCATACGAAAACGGCGTGGGAAGCGTGATAATGACATTGTCGCCTGTATTACATTTTTTTGCCGCGTAACTATCAAAAAAACCTTCCGTTTTTTCCAACCGTTTTTCTATTACATACCCTTTAAGCGCGAAAAAGGCCCTCGCCACTCGCAGAAAAGCGTCTTCCTCCTGTCTGTACGCCGCGTTCCCCTCGGGGATAAACGCGTCATAAGAGATGGCATTACTTCTCCTCTTTAATCTCTGCCCTGTACCCGGCGCCTGGGCGCTTTCAAGAAAGAGAAGAACCCCTGGGACATTCAATCCGCCGTATAAAAGCGCGGTAAAATCGGTCCTGTCCTTATGGGAAAAATCCGGTGATTTTTCCTGCCCCAGCCATGTGTGCCTCCATATATTCACGTCCGAGGGAACCCGCAAGGCCATCTTCTCCCAATACCGCCTGTCAGCTATGTCGCCGTAGTAAATTTCATACTTGACCTTTTTTTTCCAGAGATCATCAAGTGTCAGAATAAAGAGTTCCATAGAATTTGACGCGCTGCCCATGACATCGGCGTTTATATCGTATCCTATAAGCCTTATAGATACGTCTTTACCCATTTTCCGGGCGTGTTCCATTATCATTACGGCGGTTTCTTTGAGCTCCCCCGCTTTTGGGCCGATCCCGAAAGTTTTTACGATTATCTCTCCATCAGAATGTTTTACGATAAGGGGAATAGCCTCTTCCAGTTTATTTTTTTCCTCCGCGCTAAACACGAAATTAGCCATGGAATAACTTGACGATTCCACAAGGCATCTCCTTACGGCCTTTCTGATAAACGCGTCGCCCTCATCCCAATACGGCAAAAACCACCCGGCTGTTTTCCTTGTAGTATATAAAGCCGCTAACGGCATATTGTCCTCCGCGAGGCGTTGTAGACTCTTTACCCGCGCCGCGTATTCATGTTCCGCCAATGCTTCCGCGTATATTGGAACATGTGCCGTGTCGCGCTCCGGTGTCTCCCGCAATCTTTCCCCGGCGAATAAAGGCTCTATCCTGCCGTTGTATATATTTTCCAGAAAATCAGTATCCGGCCTGAGGTATTTACCGTTAAACACTTTAAGTTCAGTCATAATAGCGAACCATTTTATTCTTACGGCTTCCGGGACAAAATATCTGGCGTCTTTTCCCGAACGCGCGGCATCCGCTTTCTCGATAAGCCGCAGATGATAATAAAGAGCTCTCAGATCATATTTCACCGTCTCATACGCGTACCCTCCGATCCCTCGGCCTATTTCCTCAGCGGTAACGGCCTTATTTTTTGAAATAACGCGTTTCTCGCAGAGAAATTTAAAAACGCCGGGAATAGATCCGGGAGGAAAAATGAAGTTTTCCTTCTCCTCTTTTTTTTCAAGCGTGCCTTTGTCTTCCGGAGTAATTGCCGCTAAAGTATAATCCGGCGCCAAAGACGCTCTGACCTCTGCCGCATATCCTTTCCAGCCCCCGTTTTTTTTATGTCCGGCAGTACCTGTAAGATCTTCGAGTGTAACGCCATAGGCCCGAGCTATACCGGGCACGACTTTTAAATACGGCATATGCCTCCCGCTTTCCCATGTCCCGAGAGCGGTTTTAGATACCCCTGCCTCAGCCGCGGCTTTAACCATCGTTATACCCTTTATATATCTCAACGCGCGCAGTTTAAGGCCGAACATTTTTCTTCCGAAAAACGTATCCTCCACCGGCACGCCCAAAAGATCCTGTTCTTCCCTTCCGCTCACAAGAAGGCTCACAGTCACATTTTCACCGTTAAGCCTGCCGTTAAGTATCTCTACAAGCTTTGACATATGCTCCGGGCTGGGTATTTTTTTCCCTCTCTCCCAGTTCCTTACGGATGTGACTGATACTTTGAAAAGCCCGGCTAATTCTTCCGCGTTCATGCCCGCCTTACGCATAAGAAGCTTTATCTTAAGCCCCATGATCTCTTTGTATACAGGACAGCTGTCATCCATAATACCGATCCGCATAAGAGCCCCTTCCTCTAACCCCGATAACAGCCGGGCGGCATCGGCGCTACTTTCGCTCGCGGGGAGAGATGCCTTCCCGTGCGAAGCCGCGCCCTCGCCGGATGCCAGGAAAGCCGCGAGGGCTTCTTTATCGTATGACTCCGGATACACCAGATCCAGGGACGCGGATAGAGCCTCTGCAACCATTTCGCGTCTGTCCGGGACCAAACCGTTTCCTTTGTTTTTTGCGAAAACCTCATGAATGCGCTCACGCACTTCTTCAAGAGATTTTGAAAAAATGATCCCCGCTGACAACAATACCCGTATACAATATCTTACCGCTTCGTCATCCGCGCGTATCTCACGGGCGATCTCGTCCGTTTTCCTTTCAACCGCGGGGAAACGCATGATAAAAGTCGTACCCTTACCAGGGATCCCATAAACCTGAACCGTACCGCCGTGTTCCGCTATAGTCCGGCATACTATGGGGAGCCCCATACCCCTGCCGTTTTTACTTCTCACGGGCCTTTCCGCTTTTTTTACCGCGTCCTTCCATTTCTTTTTATCGATCCCCTTACCGTTATCCGAATAAATAATTTCAGCGAAAACCTTTCCGCCGGCGCGGACGGTCCGTGTCCTGAAAGACACATTACCGGACTTATTATGAGAGCTTTCATATATAGCTTCAAAACTGTTTTTCAGAAGATTTATCCACAAAAAACTTATCCTGAGAGAATGCCCCCTGATCTTCGGAAGAAGCGGATCGTATTCCACCGCGATTTTGAATCCCGGAATATCAGCGTAAACCGATGCCTCCGCTTCTATAGACGCGTTTATATCCACGCTGTTATCTTCTGCCGGAGACAGTATGAATTCTTTAAGTTTCTTAAGAATTTGCGTGTTTCTGCCGCAAGCGCCATCCGTCTGCCGTGAATAAAATATAAATTTTTCGCATGATTCAGCCACTCGCTGTATATGTTCCCTTGAAGTTTTTCCCTTCCGAGCGTAAAAATCCGAAGCTCCCGGCAATTCTTTAGAGATCTTTTCCACATACGCCCTTATCTCACCCCTCTCATTCGATATCTTTTCCAGACTTGACACGATCCCGTCAATAAAAGGAAATATAAGACGCGGATTCCGCGCGAGCATTACGTCCATCTCTCCCCATAGAATGCGCCAGGCGCTGTTTTCCCTGATCCGTTCCTGATAAGAACTATAAAACGCGCTTATGGACCGCGCCATATCCGTCCCCGGGAAAAAATCTTCTATATCATCTTTAAGGATACCGAGTTCATAGACATCATCCACGCTGTGCGTCATTTCATGTATAAAACAATCCGGCCCGATCTCATGAACAGATCGTATTTGTGAAGAAGTTATTCCGGGCTTTTCAAACGAGTCGATCTCCGCGGAGACTACGAGGTAAAGCGCGTTAAGGAAACCATCCCATGGATCGGTAACATATTCGAAGTAAGATACGCCAAAACCATACTTACGTTTAATTTTTTCAATGAACGCGATATCATCTTTTGCCATAGCTTCCGCGCCGGGCCCTGTTATACTGGCCAGCCGCGCCAGTTCTCCAACGGCTATTTCCCTGTATTTTTCAAAACCGGCTTTCCCGACGGCTTTAGTTCTCTCCCGCCGCCCTGATGTAAACTTTCGTATTTTCGCTTCATAAAAAGCGTCAAGCTCTTTCTTTCCCGGGCGCAGTTTTTTCCCGCGAAAATACCCGAGCTCCGGCAGCAGAATATCCGTCTTTCTATAAACCTCAAAAGGCACGAAATACCGGACTTTACCTCCCGCGCCTCCCGTATCCTTTTCAACAAGCCCCAAGTGGAGCGAAAGAGCTCTAAGGTCATATTTAACCGTGTGCCATGAAAGCCCGATGTCACGGGCTATCTCTTCGAGCGTAAGAGCGTTATCCGCGGAAGTAATACCTCTATCGCAGAGATAATCTAAAACCCCGGGTATGGAACCCGGAGGAAATTTCATATCAAAGCCGGCTGGGTCTTGCCTATAAACACGGCACCGCGCGCTTTTCCCGCGAAGATTGAAATTACACGGCATTTCCCCGTTTATATTTTCTTCCTGAAGGGAATAAACAAGCGTATACGCACTTTCCCCCGTTTTATCCAGATACCTTAGTCGGAAACAACCGTCTTCTTTTTCGGATGATCCCAGATCAAAC
>JBDRAX010000211.1:0-13469 GCA_043823375.1 Candidatus Omnitrophota bacterium
CGGTGTCGAAGCCAGCGTGGAAGATTTTAAGGACCCGAGCAAACTTTTTGAATGGCTTGAGAAAAATAAGCGCATGATAATAAAAATCGCCGAAGAGGCATATGGTTATTTCAATGAACTTGAACAACATGAAAAGTCCGCGGGAACCGGCAATGAAACCGCGGCACCGGAAAAAACTCTGATAATAAACGTTATCGAGCATATTACAAATAGTTTTACTTCTGAGGAATCGGACAAAGCGGATAAATATGAGTTCAAGAAGCCTTTGAAAAATCTCAGGGATTGGGCTCTCTTTTTCAACCTGGATGTCAATACTCTGGATGCTCAAAAGATCGCGGAACTGGAACAGAATATCTACATACGTGAGAAACAGGATGACGCGCCCAGATCGGTAGCGGAGATAAACAAGGAAAGGAACCTGCGGGAGTCATATCTGTGTAACCTTATGAATACACTGCATAACGCGCCGCTTCAGTATTTGAACTGGGAAGTTTATTTCGGGGATGAAAGTGACGAGGCCGGAACTCCATTAAAGGAAATAGTAGACGAACAGACAAGCGACTATAAATACGGGTTTCATAACCTTAAAATGCCGGACGGCAATATTATTTCGATCGAACAGAACGTTTTTAACAAGTATGTGGGAAACAGCGTTATCAGGGAAATAACAAAACTGGATGCTTTGAGATATCAGGCGGCTACGCTTAATATACTTTCAGGCGGTTTGCAGGGGTCTGACTTTATCAATGTGGGGAATATTCTCCATGGAATAAGGCAGAAGCCCTCCGAAAGGAGCGGTAAGGACCTGATGCTCGGGTCTATCATAAATTTATCCATCGGCGAAAGAGAATGGAAATCTCAGATAAACAAAGGGCTCACGGATCTCCATATGCGGCAGTTGCCCGGCAATGTAGCTTTGGGCGTTGTAGCGGGGGACAAAGAGGTCGAGGACGCGGTAACAAGTACGGCCAACAGGATGAACTCAAGGCTTAAACGGATCTTCGGGCCGCAGAAAGAGGGAGAAATGGACGGAAGGCAGATAAGGACATTTAAAATATTCAGTGTCAATAACGACGATCCTTCAAAGGCTGATTATGACCCTGACAGGCATATAATCGAGACAATAAAAGATATTATCGCCAACGGTATAGGCAGGAGCGCGGAAGAAATAAGGGCGTTGAAAGGGAACCTTGTGGTATATATGCCTGACATGGATACTCTCGTAAGCCGCAGGACTAATGAACGGTTCCGTGAATTTTTCATAAGGACGGTGAAAGAAAAATCCGAAAAGGTTATCCCGGAGGGAATAAGCGCGGAGAACGCCGAAAGCCAGAAGAAAGCAAGGGAGATATGCAGGGCGGTCAGTGATAAAATAAATGACGGGAGTATCGTTCTTTTTAATGACAACTATTCTGACGGCTCGGATGATAACGGGGATCCGCGCTGCACGGACATTGCCAGGCGTTATATCGGTATGCGCCATATAGTAAGGATCAAAGCCGCTGATTCGGACGAGGCATACGGCAACGCGTTCAGCGCCTTGGTGAAATATCTTATTGATATTTCCGAGGACGGCCAGGCGGTCCGCGAAGAACTCAAAGATGTGAAAGACCTGGGCAGGCTGCTTGATAAGTTCATTCTCAGGATCGTAGCCCTGGATTATAACAAAATACTGCACTATAAACGTATGCACGAAGAAGTATCAGTATCTCTGTAAAAGATCGAAATACTTGAAAACATTGTTTTTTACCCGGGGGGCAACTTTGGGGTAAGCCCTTGACATGCGACATTTGTTGACAAAAAGAACTGACTACTAAAATGACAACATGGCAAGACCATACAGAATACAATCCGAAAAAAATTTTTACCATATAACAAGCCGTGGGAACGGGAAGAAGCCAGTCTTTAAGAAAGAAGAGCGGGATTGCAAAAAGTTCCTCGAGTATATTCAAAGAGCTAAAGAGAAATACAACTTCAAGTTATATGCCGTATCGGCAGGTAATGTTCTTGAAGAGATCAAGCCCTATAACCGTGATAAACTTCTAACTTGAGACGTGATAATATGTGACCCCTAACCTCACTACTCGGTAGGGGCATATGCAATGTGCCCCTACCTGGAGGGGATTATGGTGTATTTACGAATTCGAGCTCGGTGTCTAATGTGGGCGAATTTCGCGCAAAAAACTCCACGCGGATCTTCTGATTTTTCCAGCAGTTCTTGTTTGAAGTCCCAAGTATTTGGATTGATCAGCTTTTTGATGAAATCCTGAGTTCGAAATTCCGCATCTTGCGGAATCGCCGGCCGGCATAGCGCTTCGTTGACAGCCTCAGATATATATGATAACATTTTGTCCGGTATTTCTCTGAAGTGCCGGGCAGTCAAGATCTGGAACAAAAAAAACCGGAGTGTTGCGGCTATGAAGCGTATGACCCGAAAAAATGATCGTTTTTATCCGTTTTTGACGGCCGGAAGGTATTCAAGGCTATTTTTGAGGTGTATTCCCGGTGTGGCCGTTTTTATGATAATGTCCGCCGCGTACCCGTCAGGACGCGGCGCCGATGAAGCCGGCATTAACGCGGAGACGGCTGTTATTGCCGACGCTGAGACAGGAAAAGTCCTTTACGCGAAAAATCCGGATAAGAGATTCCCGCCGGCTTCAACCGCGAAACTGATGACCGCCATTATCGCTGTGGAGAATATGCCGCTTACTCAGGAGATCGTCCCTTCAGGTAAAGTCCTTCAGGTTGAGCCTACCATAGCGGGCTTGAGGCCGGGTGTGAGATATAAGCTGGAAGACCTGTTGGCCGCTATACTTATAAAATCTTCGAATGATGCCGCTTTCGCGATAGCTGAGGCGGTCGCGGGAAGCGAGAAAAAATTTGCCGTTATGATGAACGCGAAGGCGAAGGAACTCGGCATGGAAAATACTTATTTTGTTACAGCTTCCGGGCTCCCTACGGGAAAGAAGGACAGGCAGTACACAACAGCGACGGACCTTGTCAGGATGATGCTCCACGCGCGAGGCTGCAAGGTGATACTGGAAAATATGTCAAAGAGAGAAGCGTACATACGCGGAGATGATAACAGGAAGATATACCTCAAAACGCATAATAAAAGCCTGTTGAAAAACGAAAGTGCTCCCTGGGGGAAGACCGGATACACAAAAGAAGCAAGGCGTACCTTTGTGGGCATTGACGCTTCCTTTGAACCCAGGATAGCGTTCGCGCTTCTCAAATCGACTGACCTGTGGAACGATATTGAGAAACTGAACGATATCGGGCTTGAGCTTCACGAGCGGAACAAAAAGAACTTCGTATCGGATATCGTGGACTGGATAAAGGGCCAGAGGCATAAAGGGAAAAATGAAAGCCTTGAGCTTTGCGGCGCGACACGCTAACAGGAACTATGCCTCAGGCCGTAGGCGTCAGTAACATTAATTCATATCGGGAAAAGGCCATAGTTATTAAATAACAGACAATAATAAACAAACTTCCTTGACTATCACCGAATTATTAGTAATATTTATAACCTATGAAGAAAAAACTGTCCGTGGCTTTCCTCTGGCATATGCACCAGCCGCTATATAAGGACCTGGTTACCGGGAAATATTATCTGCCGTGGGTCAGGCTCCATTCCACATATTCATATCTCGATATGGCGGCTGTTATAGCGAAGTATCCCCGGGCAAGGGCGACTTTCAATTTTACGCCTTCTCTTATCCGCCAGTTACTGGATTTTTCAAACGAGGGTCATGTTGACGACGTATTTCTCGAATTGTCGGAGAAAAATGCCGGTGATCTTTCAGAAGAGGATATGGTCTTTATCCTGAAAAACTTTTTTTCCTGTGACGCGGCTACAGCGATATTGCCTATAAAGCGTTATGGAGAAATATATGCTCTGAGAGGGGACGGCCTCCGCGCCGAAGAACTGAGTAAAAAGGCGAAAGATCTAAGCGTGCAGGATTTCAGGGATCTCCAGGTATTTTTTAACCTTGCCTGGTGCGGTTTTACTTTAAAAGAAAAGGACCCGGTCGTAAAGTCGCTTTTAGAGAAAGGGTCAGGGTATTCGGAAGATGAAAAAAAAGCTTTACTGAAAAGGCAGAAAGAGGTTGTGGCGTCTATTCTGCCCACATATAAACGCCTTCAGGATGACGGGATAATAGAGATCTCAACAACGCCTTATTACCACCCTATAATGCCTCTTTTGTGCCGGGGCAAGTCCGGCGCCGGTTTCCAGTTTTATGAGGATGCGAAAGTCCAGGTCGAAAAAGCCGTTGAACTCTACCGGGAAGTTTTCGGGAGGGCCCCTGTAGGTATGTGGCCGTCCGAAGGCAGTGTCAGCCAGGAAGTCATCCCGGTTTTTGAAGACGCGGATATCAAATGGCTCGCGACTGACGAAGGTGTTCTGCTTGAATCTTTCAAGGGTGAGGATATCCCCAGGGAAGACCTTATATACAGGGCTTTCACGGCGGAGGAGGACGGGAAACACATAGATATGGTATTCAGGGATATAAATATTTCCAACGCCGTCAGTTTCAGATATTCCGCGCTTCCGCCGCACAAGGCGTTCGCGGACCTTTTCAGGGATATTACCGGAATAAAAAAAGCCATGGAAAAACGCCCCGGAGATCATATAGTGTCCATAATACTTGATGGAGAGAATCCATGGCCCTATTTCCCGGACGGCGGGAAGGGGTTCCTTGAGGAAACCTACGCGTCGCTGTCCGCGCAGAAAGACGTGGAACTTGTCACCATAGCCTCTTATCTTGAGCGCTGCGGGGAAAAGAAAAAAATAAAAAAGCTTTACAGCGGTTCCTGGATCAACCGGAATTTTGACAAATGGATAGGGTCCCCGCAGAAAAATAAGGCGTGGGAATATCTCGCCGGAACGCGTAAGGAATTATTCGCTTCAGGTACTCCGTCCAAAGAAGCTCTGGAAGAGCTTTACATAGCTGAGGGAAGCGACTGGTTCTGGTGGTATGATGATTTCGGTACGGAACTCAATTTTATTTTTGACGAGCTTTTCAGGATGCATCTGGCCAACATATATAAACTTATGGGCAGGGATGTCCCGTATTATCTGAAAGAACCTGTCCCGTCCGGCCCAGTGATACAAAGACTGCCGGATTTTGCTACTCCGGCTACAATGGGCCGTTTCCCGAGGGTGCTTTTTGTGTCATCCGAAGTTACTCCATTTGCCAAAACAGGAGGCCTGGCTGATGTTTCGGGGAGCCTGCCGAAATCGCTTGTATCAATGGGATGTGATGTAAGGGTAATAATGCCGCTCTATAAATGCATAGACGACGCGGGAATAGAAATGGAAAAAGAGGCGGACCATATTGATCATCCTTTCCAGCCGGGTATGTATGGCTTTGACCTTTATTCGAACAAGTCCGCCGGAGTTACAACATGGTTTATCAGGAATGAAAAGAGATTCGACCGGGACGGGCTTTATTCCGGCCGGGACGGGGATTATCCTGATAACGGGCTCAGGTTCGCTTTTTTTTCTAAAGCCGCCCTGTCGGCTGTTAAAGAGATGGGATTTTCTCCCGATGTTATCCACTGCAATGACTGGCAGTCAGCGCTGATACCTTTTTATCTCAGATTCGGGATGAAATGTGACGCGTATTACAGGAACGTCAGAACCCTTTTCACGATACATAACCTCGCGTACCAGGGTATCTTTGATAAGAGCATAATGAAAAGGATCGGCATATCCGAGGACTTTTTCCACATGGGAGCTATGGAATTTTATGGAAAAGTGAATTTCATGAAATCCGGCATTCTGTATTCTGACGCTGTAAATACCGTAAGCCACAGGTACGCTGAAGAAATAATGACATCCGAATACGGGTGCGGGCTCGACGGCCTTATGCGCACGAGAAAAGACGTTCTTTACGGTATACCTAACGGAGTGGACTATTCGGTCTGGAGCCCCAGGAACGACCGTTTTATCAGGGCCAATTATGATGCCGGGAATATAGAAAAGAAACAGGAATGTAAAAAAGACCTTCTGGAACACACGGGCATACGTATAGCTGAAGATAAGCCCCTTATAGGCTGCGTCTCGAGATTCGCGGAACAGAAAGGGATGGGGCTCCTTACGGGGATCGCTGAAAAAATAGTTGATCTTGGCGCCGCTCTGGCGGTTTTAGGGAATGGGAACAAATTTTACGGCTCCGTTTTTACCGCTCTGGCTGAAAAATACCCGGGTAAGATATTTGTATATACGGGGTTTAATGAAGAGCTGGCCCATAAGATAGAAGCGGGGTGTGATATGTTTGTCATGCCTTCAATATATGAACCGTGCGGCCTTAACCAGATGTACAGCATAAAATACGGGACTATACCCATTGTCAGGGCTACAGGGGGGCTTGATGACGTGGTTGTCGATTTTGACGCGGACAGGGAAAACGGCAATGGGTTTAAATTCCGTAAGCCGGAAAAAGATGCTTTTTATGAAGCTGTGAGCAAAGCCGTACGTTTGTACGGGGATAAAGCTTTATGGAAAAAGCTCATGCTGAGGGCTATGGCGTATGATTTTTCATGGGAACGGTCCGCTGAGCAGTATATGTGCCTGTACAGGAAATTGATGTCCTGAGTAAAACTCTGTCCGTTTTCCCCGAGGGAGAGAAGGAGAGATATGAAAACTGATCTGGCTCTTGCGATACATTTTCATCAGCCGGTCGGAAATTTCGACCATGTAATAAAAAGGGCGTGTGATAAATGCTATGTGCCTTTTCTTGAAATGCTCAGGAAATACCGCGGCATTAAAATGACATTTCATTTTACCGGATGCCTGCTTGAATGGGTGCAGGCAAACAGGCCAGAGATCATAGATATCGTGCGTGGTATGGTAAAATCCGGCCAGGTAGAAATAATGAGCGGAGGTTTTTATGAACCTATACTTCCGTCGATCCCGCGCAGGGACAGGATAGCTCAGATAAAAATGTTAAGTGAATATGTAAAAAGTTATTTCGGTTTTGATCCCAAAGGAGCGTGGATCGCGGAAAGAGTATGGGAGCCGGCGCTTCCTTCCGACCTTTATGACGCGGGAATAAAGTATGTGATACTGGATGATACGCATTTTCTTTACGCGGGAGTTACAAAAGATAAGACATACGGTTATTATACTACCGAAGACAGCGGAAAAACAGTGGCGGTTTTCCCGGCGGATAAAGCCCTCAGGTATTCTATCCCGTATAAAATGCCGTGGGAATCCATAAATTACATCAAGAGTGTGCTTTCCTGGAACAGTAACGCTTTGTTTATTTACGGGGATGACGGCGAAAAATTCGGAGAATGGCCCGGTACATATAAATGGGTGTTCGAAGAAAAATGGCTCGAGCAGTTTTTTGACGAGCTTATGAGGAACGCTGACTGGCTCAGCACAGTGACTCTTTCCGAATGCCTTGAGAAAAAAAAGCCTTTGGGGAATGTTTATCTGCCCACGTCTTCCTATGAGGAGATGCTGGAATGGTCACTTCCCGCCGACAGCCAGGAATGGCTTGAAAATGTCAAAGACGACATGAGGCGTTCCGGTAAAGAAGATTTCTATAAACCCTTTGTACGGGGAGGTTTCTGGCGCAATTTTTTTACTAAATATCCCGAGTCCAACCAGATGAATAAAAAAATGGTTTATGTCAGCGAGAAGCTTGAGGGTATCCGCGCGTTGAACCGCGCGGATGACGAGAGCTTCCTTGAAGCGGAAAGAGACCTGTACCGCGGGCAGTGTAACTGCGCTTACTGGCACGGCGTTTTCGGGGGTTTATATCTATTCCATCTGAGGAGGGCAATTTATCACCACCTCATTAAGAGTGAAACGGAGATCGATAAGATCCTTTTCGGGAAAAAATCTTTTTGCGAAGTGAATATCTATGATTTTGACGCGGACGGGATTGACGATGTGATCCTTGAAAACAGGAACCTTTCATTATATGTCGATCCCGCTGACGGAGGCGCTTTAAAAGCTTTGGATTCAAAAACGGTATGCTGCAACCTTATGAATTCTTTATCCAGAAGGAAGGAAGCGTATCATAGAAAAATAGCTGAAAAGGCCCATGGGGACCCATCCTCCGCGCAGGATAAGAATAGATCTATAACAGGTACACTGAAAGATAATCTGAATTATGACTGGTACGGCCGCTGGGGCCTCGTGGATCACTTCTTTGGAGGGGATGTAAATATACGGAATTTTTCATTATGTTCTTACCATGAGGCGGGCGATTTTGTTAAAGGTGAGTACAGCTATAAAACGGAAAAAAATCAGGAAGAAGTCAGGCTTTCCATGAAAAGGACGGGAGAGGTCCTCGGGTATTCCATCGATGTGATCAAGGAGATCATTCTGCCGAAAAAAGGGTCTTCATTCAAGGTCTTGTATAAAATAAAAAACAGGGAAAACCGTACTGTCAATCTGGTGTTTGCCCCGGAGTTTAATATTACGATGCCTTATGCCGATTCCGACAGGTATCATGTCGAGTTCGGCCCTGCGGCCGCTGGAGGGAATCTTAATAGCCAGATAGAACAGAAAGACGCGGAGAAAGTTGAAATACGGGATTCCGGGAAGGAATTATCTCTTAATATCCGGTTTTCAGAAAAATGCAGGGCCTGGATCTTTCCGGTTAGAACGGTTTCCCAGTCTGAAAAAATGTATGAGTTGAACTATCAGAGTTCCGCTGTTGTCCCTGTAATGGATGTGGAGATAGGCCCGGAAAAAGAAAAACGTTTTGACTTTGAGATCACAGTTACCGTTCTATAATTTTTTTTCTACAAAATCATTTTGTAGAAATATATTGACATATATCGGTATGAAGAGTTAAAATCAAAAATGTTTTCCTAACGATAACCCTGAAAAAAGGTTAGGGAAACCTTAAAAAAAAGGGGTATAAATGGAAGATTCTTATTCTGTCAGCAGTTCATCTTTTAGCCAGCAGGAAGCTGGTAAAAAAAGTGCAGGTGCTTCAGGTAAGGTTGATTTTAAAACAGAAAGAGAATTCGATATACCCCGTTCTTATGGCGATAATAAAGTAGTACTAATGGTAAGAGATCCATGGACTATTTTTACTTACTGGGAAATAAATAACTCGTTAAGAAACTCCGTGGAACATGAGATCCGCGCGAAAGGGCTTACTGCTTCCAGAACTATATTACGCGTTTATGATGTAACAGGCAATGATCCGTATCAATCCCCCAAAATAGTGCATGATTACGAACTTCAGGGACAGGATAGCTGGTATTTTCACGGCAGCCCTGATGCTGAATGGATGGTAGAAATAGGCATTCTCTGCTCGAACGGAGAATTCTTTTGCCTTATAAGGTCCAATGTCGTTAAAACACCTTCCAACCGGATGTCGGATATTACCGACCAGGACTGGATGTGCTCCGAGGAATTATTCTATAAGATGTTCGCGGTTTCCGGCGGTTATGATGTCGGTAAAAGTTCCCTTGAATTGCGTGAGCTGATCGAACGGCATTTACGCAAATGGTTTTCTTCCGGCGGCGTTATCTCACAGATGTTTGGTAGCGCCAGTTGGTTCTTAGGTAGGAAATAATTATGCCAAAAGGATATTTATCATTAGTTCTACACGCGCATCTGCCGTATATCAGGCATCCTGAACATGACAGTTTTCTGGAAGAGAACTGGTTTTTCGAGGCTGTTACGGATACGTATATCCCGCTTATAAACACGTTCGACAGCCTCATAGACGACGGTGTTGACTTCAGGATTACAGTGTCCCTGAGCCCTACGCTTATATGTATGCTTAAGGATGAACTCCTGGTGTCCCGCTTTATCCGCCATATCGACAAGCTTATAACTCTTTCCGACCGGGAACTTGAACGGACAAAAACAGACGCGAGGCTTAATCAGCTGGCGCGTATGTATAACGAGAGGTTTAAACTGACC
Organism: Candidatus Omnitrophota bacterium; assembly: GCA_043823375.1. Taxonomy (GTDB): domain Bacteria; phylum Omnitrophota; class Gorgyraeia; order Tantalellales; family Tantalellaceae; genus JBDRAX01. The sequence goes on from JBDRAX010000211.1 coordinate 9,905, forward strand.
AGATATGTCTTCGCTGAAAAATACTCCGGAGATCTGACCCTGGCGTTCAAAAAATTTCAGGATCTCGGCAAGGTCGAAGTAATAACCTGCTGCGCGACTCACGGTTTCCTGCCTTTAATGGACCTGTATAAACCCGCGGTAAGGGCCCAGGTGGCGGTAGCTGTGGGAGTTTATAAAGAGGCTTTCGGCACTCTTCCCAAAGGTATATGGCTGCCGGAATGCGCGTATCACCCGGGGCATGATAAAATACTCAGTGAATTCGGAATAAGATATTTTTTTGTCGAGACGCACGGTGTACTTTTCGGCTCTCCGCGGCCCAAGTACGGTGTTCACAGCCCGTATCTCTGTGAATCGGGTGTCGCGGCTTTCGGGCGTGACATGGAAAGCTCCAAGGCGGTATGGAGCTCGAAAGAAGGGTATCCGGGGGATTCTCATTATCGTGAATATTACCGGGACATAGGTTTTGACCTTGATTACGATTATATCCGGCCTTTTATTAACGGATGCGGTACCCGCGTAAACGTCGGCATAAAGTACCACAGGATCACAGGGCAGTCCGACCACAAGGATCTTTACAACAGAGAAGCGGCAATGAGAGTCGCGGCAGATCACGCTGGTAATTTTATGTTCAACAGGGAAAAACAGATCGAGCATATAGCTTCCATGATGGACAGGGCTCCCATAATTGTTTCCCCTTATGACGCTGAATTGTTCGGGCACTGGTGGTTTGAGGGCCCTGAATGGTTGAACTTTCTTCTTAGAAAAATGCATTATGATCAGGATGTTATAAAAACGATTACGCCGAGCCAGTATCTCGACCTCTATGAAAGGCACCCTGTTCTTACGCCGTCCATGTCAACATGGGGGTATAAAGGGTATAACGAGGTATGGCTTGACGGGTGTAATGACTGGATATATAAACATCTTCATAAGGGAGCGGAACTCATGATAGCCGCCGCGAGGGATTATAAGAACCGTACAGGCATAGAAAAAAGAGTCCTTAACCAGATGGCGCGTGAACTTCTTCTCGCGCAGTCAAGCGACTGGGCTTTTATCATGAAGACAGGGACGTTCGTGGAATACGCCAATAAACGGACCAGAGACCATCTGGGTAGGTTTCTGACTTTACATGAACAGCTCCGGAACGGGAATATCGATAACGGCCTTCTCGAGGAAGCCGAAAACCGTAATAATGTTTTTCAGAATATTGATTACAATGTTTATGCCGTGTAGCGCATAAAAAGATATAACTATAGTTTTTCAGGAGGGGGTAGGTATGATGAAGAAACTGATAAAAAAACTCGGGAAAAGCACTGACGGAAAAAAAGCGGCATCTGTCAAGAAGGCCGCTAAGACAAGCGCGGGAGCTTTAAAAAACGCGAAGAAAAGCTCCACGGCCAAAAGATCCGTACTGAAGAGTATAAACAGTGATGAGTTTTACGCTCTGGTATCCAAAAAAGCCTATGAGATCTTTGAAAACCGCGGGTATTGGCATGGGAATGACCAGGGCGACTGGTATGAAGCCCTGAAAAACGTATCACAGAACTACACTATAAAATAACAGCGCTTAAATCCCGGAGACAGGTCTTCTTCTGTATTTTTACATTGAAGGCGCTTTTCGCGGCAGTAGAAATCGGGCGGGGGGTCTGTCTCTTTATTTTAAACTATGAATACAAGAGAAGTATTATGCGTAATTCTTGGAGGGGGAAGAGGTACCAGGCTTTATCCGCTTACAAAAGAGCGATGTAAGCCGGCTGTGCCGATCTTCGGTAAATACCGCCTGATAGATATCCCGATCAGTAATTGCCTTAACTCCGGGTTTAACCGAATCTATGTGCTTACCCAGTTTTTGTCTGAATCTCTCAATAAACATGTCGCGCGTACTTACAAAATGGACCCTTTTACAAGGGGCTACATTGAGATCATAGCCGCGGAGCAGTCCATGGAAGATACGGACTGGTTTCAGGGTACGGCGGACGCGGTAAGGCGCTGCCTTAAGCATTTTAATGACCCGGCGATAAAATATGTGATGATATTATCCGGCGACCAGCTTTATAAAATGAATCTCCGCGATATGTATATGGAGCATATCGCCAAGGGAGCGGAGGTTACGGTAGCGTGTAACCCTGTCCCCTGTGAACAGGCTTCCAGTTTCGGGATCATGGGGGTAGACAGGGATCTTAAGATAAAAAGATTTGTAGAGAAACCTAAAGACCTTTCTCTGGTTAAAGGGCTGGAATTCGAGGAAAGTGGCAAGACCTTTTTACCGGGCTCAATGGGGATATACCTTTTTAATAAAAGTACTCTTATCGAATTATTGTCAAAGGCCAATAAAATAGATTTTGGGAAGGAGATCATTCCTGAAGCCATAAATACGAAGTCGACATACGCTTTTCTTTTTAACGGGTACTGGCGTGATATCGGGACAATAAAATCTTTTTATGAAGAGAACCTGTGCCTTACGGACTCAGTTCCTCCGCTCGATATGTTTGATGAAAGCTGGCTGATATTCACGAGGGCGAGATACCTGTCACCGGCGAAATTCGAGGACAGTGTACTTGAGAAAAGTATCGTAGCCGAAGGCGCGATAGTCCTTTCATCGAAAATACGCCACTCCATAATAGGTTTAAGGTTCCGGGTAAACGCGGGGTCGGCCATAGAGGACACGATAGCGCTGGGTTGTGATTTTTACCAGAACGGCGATTCTCACGGCTGTTCCGGGGATCTCCCCCAGATGGGTGTAGGCAGAGCTTGTCTGATAAAAAAGGCTATCCTTGACAAAAATGTCAGGATCGGGGACAACGTTAAGATCATAAATGCCGAAAATAAAGTCAATTTCGACGGCCCGAATTATTTTATACGGGATAATATCGTGATAATCCCTAAAAATTCAGTTATCCCTTCCGGGACTGTTATTTGAGAGCCGCGGCAATACTTACGCGTGAATCCTTTTTTTTTGGATAGCCCGCCGGAGTCAGGAAATAATCAGAAAACGAGACTATTATTCGCGAATGTGAACCATTCAACCGGAAATATTCATAATATGGGTAGTGTGGTACTGTTCCAGGCGGAAAGCGGGGAGGCTTATGATGAAAGTGCTGGCAATAAGCGCGAGTCCCAGAAAAGGCGGTAATACCGAAACCCTGATCGACAGGGCGATTGAGGGCGCGTTTTCCGAAGGCGCGGATATAGAAAAAATCATACTGGACGATCTTGATATAGCGCCCTGTTCAGAAGAGGAGTATGATAACGTGACGGAAGAAGGGCTTTCCGTGGTCAGTGACGATATGGCGCTTATATTCAGCAAAATAAGGGATTGTGACGCCCTGATCCTGGGATCTCCCATTTTTTTCGGGAGCGTGTCCGCTCAGGCGAAAATTATGATAGACCGGTTTCAATGCGTGTGGGTCGCTAAAAATATCATGCGAAAAAATGTTTTTGATAAACGTAAGGCAGGGGCTTTTATATGTGTCAGCGCTACAGATAGAGAAGATTTTTTCGAAAACGCGCGGTCGGTTGTCAGGCATTTTTTCGCCACGGTAAACATCAAAAGCGCGGGTGAAGC
>JBDRAX010000212.1:0-10841 GCA_043823375.1 Candidatus Omnitrophota bacterium
ACAATTTCATCATTATTTCATAAACCTTTTCCGGCCCGCCCTCTTTGTAGTAAGACGGGCTGTTCCGCAATTTGTCATAATAGTCCGCGATCGCTATGATCATTGTAATAAAATTAAGGCCTTTTCCGTAAAGCTTTTTGGGGTAACCGGACATATCGTATCCCATATCCCTTTCGAAACTCGCGATCGCCGATAAGACACCTATCCCCTCGGTTTCAAGCAGGATCTTAGCCCCCTGCAGGTTCTCTCTCCCCACAGCTTGTTTATCTTCCTCAGTCATTTCCTTTCCGTTTTTATCATCACACTCGTAATTTGAAAGCTTGCCGATATCGTTTAAAAGAGCGGCAACGCCTATTTCCTGGAGATATTTCTGTTCGATGCCGAGGGCCTCCGCCTGTACCAGAGAAAAAACCGCGACATTTACGCCGTGCACGAACATGAATTCATCATGGCTTTTTGTTGAAGTAAGCATGAGCAGCAGATTTTTATTTTTCAAAAGCTCATTGATCATACCGCTTACCAGCTGCCTCGCGGATTGAGTGTTTATCGGCTTTTTTCCTTTCAGATTTTCGTAGGTGCTTTTAATATATTCAACACCCTCCTGGAATTTCTCTTTTGTCCGGGCATCCGCCTCATTCTGTTTGCCCTGTTGATCGTCATTTTTAAGGTAGCCTATCTCCCCTATCGTTATTGTCACGATACCAGTTTCTTTAAGCATTCTTTTAACCCCGCCCCGGGCGCTGGCCTGCTCCTTTTTCATACTGATAATTTTAATAAGTTCGATGAGGTCCTCTCTGCTAACGCCTCTTGAAAAACTCACCTTTTCAAATCCGATATCCTTTAAATGCCCTATAAACCCCTCGATCCTCACAGCTATCTCATAGAACGGTTTTTTTTCAAAAGCTATCTCATTACCTATTATACCCACGGTAATTTCTTCAACGGCAGACAGGACATCATCGATTATCAGGAACAACTCATCTATGGATTCATTCGTAAGCCTGTGTTTTTCCCCGTACAAAGTCATTACCTGAACGCCTCCGGCCAGGCTGAGGATCAACTTTTCAACTTTATCTCTTATCGCGTCATCTGTTGCCATATATGTCTCCCCTTAGACCATATGTTCTTTAGTTTCTCCGTTTTTATCCAGTTCCAAAAGTATCTGGCACATTTTTTTCACCTTTTTACTGGTGTCTTTCGTCCCCATCACCACAAGTTCCATTGCTTCTTCAGTATGTATACGCCCCAGGCTCGTTACTACAGCGCCCCTGAATTCATCCCTCGAAGCTGTGTTGAAAAATAATCCCCTTTTCAGGAAGTTTACTTTAAGATGCGCTACGGATTCGGCTATTTTTAATTGTCCGCATAATTCAACAAGCTGCAGGATCCTGGCCCTTCTCCCGAAAAAACTCCTTCGCGCCATGAAAAACAATCTGTCAATGACCTCAGTTTTACGCGCCCTCAACAAAACCGCGGCAGCCTTCTTTTGGATTTCGGGATTTTTCTCTTTCCGGTAGATCCGGAAAACCGATTCGATCTCTTCATGCGTTCCGGGCACAAAGCCCTCAAGGCCTTCCCACCGCATCTGCGGGTCAGAATGATTTATCATCTTCATGGCCACCAGATGCGCCTTTTCCGGCGCGTATTCTTTTATGAGATTCAAAAGATCCCTTACTATATGCGGCTCCGAATAATCCAAACGGTCAATGATCTCTTCCGTCACTTCTTCCCTCATGCGTGATAAAACAAGCCGGTATTTGTTCCTGTGAGCGGGATTTTTATCGCGGATAAAAGCGTCAATAAGTACACCGCCGCTCTTAACGCCCGATTTTAAAAGTATTTCCGAAATATCGTCCATCTCTTTACTGGAAGCGTCCGGTATCAAGTCGATAATGCTGTCTATATTCTCCTTACTGGCAACGCTTTTAAGCACAGTTTTTATTTCAGCCGCCATCTGCCTGTCTTTTTTCTGTTCCGGCCGCAGTTTTTCCGAAAAAAATTCCATGATCTCCCGCAGCCTTGCCGTATCACGCGAATCAAAAAGCTCAGGCATTATCGCCACAAGCTTTCCGCTGAATTTCCCGAAATCGACAGAGCTTTCTTCAAGCCATAGCAGGTTAAGGAGAAGCCAGACTTCCTCCTTTTTGAGCTTTTCTTCCTCGACCGATTGCACAAACCTGCTGATAAGCGGCGATAACCGTGCCACATATATCAACGTATCGATCTTTTTATTGGTAACGGCATCTACCGTGATCTTGTACATCTGTGACATAAAATTACTTTCAGGATGGCTGGCAAAGATCTCTTTTACTGACATCTGCAATTTGGAAAGAGTATCCGCGTTCAATATCCTTTTACTGAAAAGCTTGTCCGCGACCATACCGACAATGCTATCCGCTTTTCCCGCTCCCGGAGCGAGCTTATCGAATACTTTAAGCAGATTTTCATTAAAGGTATCCTCCCCGCTTATAAGGGATTCTATAAAATCCGCGATAAAACTATCTGAGAAATCCCTGGTTACCGCTTCCGCGAGTTCGAAATCATGCCCGTCAATAGTTGCCCGCTCAAACAGCCCCGCAACTAAATCCGTATCCAGCTGGGAAAGTATGCGCATAAGGTCTACCCTTACCTCTTTTATGTCCATATCACCCGTTTCACGCTCAAAATAAGCGCATACTTTGGATATCATTCCCTGTATATCCTGCACAGCGTCAGGGCCTCTCAGTTTTTCCACTGCCTGGTGATACACCCTGTTTAATGTTACAGCGGATCTTTTAGTGTCTTTTAGAAAGTTTACCAGAAATTCCACTTTGGACTCAGGGAGTTTCCCTTTTGCCGACTCCTGTGCTATGTCAAACAGCTTTTTCCATATCTTCGTTTCTTCCGTAGCGACTTCTTCTTTCGCGCTGACTAAAATATCCCTGTAATCTATTTCCTTTACTTTCAAATACCGTAAAGGCGGAAGGCTCTTTAAAATACCGCCTTTCTCGTTTAGTTCTCTTTCGTTAACTCTGATAGCCTTAAAAAAAGCGAATATCTCTTCCTTGAACATCCCTCTTTTAACGGAAACAGACACAATACCCCGCTTATGCAGGAACGAAGCGGCTTCTACATACCGCCCTTTCTTATCTTCCACGCAGACACCGTCCAGAAACACCTTATCCTCTGAAAATCCTAAATTTATGTTTTCATGATTTATCAGCCATTTTTCAAGCGCGGAAATAAAATTACCTGAAGAAAAGGTACACAGAGGATGGCCGGAATCATATAGCACACTGTTCTTGATAGCAGTGTTCCGGTTCCGTATTATAGTATCTCAAAGTTCAAGTTCTTTTTCGGATATTCCGCTGTCATTCTTCATATTCAATCGGTATATTATCAGTAAAATCCGCGTTTTGGCCGAACCCTCCGGAACGCCCGGGAACAGCGGATATTCCGCATAAACAAAATATGGTAAAACCGCGCCTACCTGTTCCTTAACTTGGATAAAAGCCGCAATATTTCCATATAGAGCCATATGAGAGTGACCATCAGGCTGAACGCGGCATACCATTCCATATATTTCAGAGCGCCGGAATTTGCCCCCTGTTCAATGAAATCAAAATCAAGTACAAGGTTAAGAGCGGCTATACCCACTACAATAAGGCTGAAGGCTATCCCGACAGGCCCGCTACCGTAAATAACCGGAACTCTGATACTGAAAAAACTCAGTATGATGGACACAAAATATATCAAAGCGATCGCCCCGGTCGCGGCGACTATCCCGAGTTTAAATTTGTCCGTAGCCCGGATCAGCCCTGATTTATAAGCAATAAGCATGCAAAAAAGAACCCCAAAGGTCAGCGCTACCGCCTGGAAAGCTATTCCTGGATACGCCTTTTCAAAAAAGATCGATATCCCGCCGAGCAAGACACCTTCAATAAGCGCGTATAAAGGCGCAGTTATCATACTCCATTCTTTTTTAAAAATAGTAATAAGCGCGGCGATAAAACCTGTAATAGCCGCCGGAAATATAAGATTAATCCCTGAAACGGGTCTCCCCCACGCCCATGAAGCTGTTAATAAAGTCAAAAGAAGCAGAACCAGCGTTTTATTAACAGTACCCCCGATAGTCATCGTCATTGAGCCTTCATAACTGTCTGAAACACCAGAAAACACATTTCCCGAAAGCGCAGGATTACCGGTCCTCATCATAATATCCACACCCCCTGTTCGTACCTTTAAAGTTATATTCTTTCGAGAAGTTCTTTTTTCTTAGAAGAAAATTCCTCCTCGGAAACAATCCCTTTATCTCTAAGTTTGGACAACCTCTCGATCTTGTCATATATGGATAAAACGGTTTCATCCAGCCCGTTCTCGTCTTCATTATCGAGCTCGGCATGTTCTCCAGTATTAACATCCCGCGGTTCTTTCCCGGGCGCAGGCTTCATCTCACGGTTTCCTTTTTCCGTTCTTCCGCCTGTCATTTGCCCAGGCGTGCCATTGCCATATTTTTTATTTTTCTTTTTTTTCCCTGATACGCCTACAAAAAGAGATAGTGGAAAAACAAAAACAAAAAACAGAAAACCCAGCATCCACCATACGATAAAACTGCGGCCCTTCCTTTTAGCGATTAGCGCCGGGATCAGCGCAATGACAGCCAGGATAACTACTCCCATCCTGATAGTCACAGAGTCAATTTCGTTTAAACCAAGCGCCCTGAGTTTCTCAATCCAATCTATAAATTTTTCAACAGGGCTGCCGGATTCAGCAGAACTCCGGGGCCTTATCTGTCCGCTACTCCCCTGATTTCCTGAGAAGCTCTTTACTGAAAGCTTCTGTTCCCGAGGTTTTGAAACAGGTTTACCGCTTTTCTGCCCGGCAAATTCTTTCTGTACTTCAGCCCTTATTTCAGCCTTTATTTCTTCAAGAGATTTAGGATACGCCGCCACAGGGATCAGAATTATCCCTGATATTGCCAGGACTGATAACAGCTTAATTCGCCTCATCACCTTTCTCCTGTTGTTCCTCGAATTGATGTTCTCCCTCGTCTACTGCGGAAAGATCAGTTATGAGCTCAAGTTTTCCCCAAAAAGTTATTGTCGTCATATACTTGTGCACGTTTTCCATATAATACGGCTGCCCGTTAATACTGACCGCCCTTACATATCCGGATCCGTCATATGGATAAAAAAAATCAAAATCCCCGTAAACTCTATGCACTAATTCCCTCTCCCCCCTGCTCGTCCAGAAAAACTTTCCATCCCGCCGAGTAATTCTCAACATGGATTTTTCAGATTCTTCCTTGTCAAGGACCTTTCTTTCGGTCGCGGCGTTATTGGAATCCACCCTGCTTCTCGGGATCCCCCGGATAATGGATATGTTATCGGTTATTTCAAGAGATCTTATTTTTGTAGGATTCTGCGCGAAACATAAAAAGCCGCAGAATAGAAGAAAAAACAAAATAAAAAATGTAAATATCTTTGCCTTATTCAAGACACTAACCTGCTTTTTTTGGGGAACATAACATATAGTGTTACTAATATATATACATTAATATACGCCTTCAGGCAAGGCATCAACGTATTTTCCTGCGGCAGGATAAAGCGGATAACGTGAAATCCTCTGTACAACTTCAGTGATGAGATCTATTCCGGGGTTTTAACCGTGGAAAGCGCGCGCGCGAAATCCGGGTCGACATTATATCCGAGTTCCTCCGCGCGGGAAAAATACCTCCGCGCCTCGGCATGGCGGTCCCTGTAATAGTTAACTACGGCCATAGTGTAACAGGTCGCGGCATTATCAGGATCCAAGCTTAAAGCTTTTTCAGCCTGAATAGCCGCTTTATCATATTCACCTTTCGCGCAGTACGCCGCTGCCAGGTTAATATATGACGCCAGAAAACCGTCATCAATTTTTAAAGCCTTGGTGTACGCTGATATTTCCTCGTCATACGCGGCGTTAAGATGGTACGCCACCCCGAGATTATAATACGCCTCTTTCATTTCAGGGTCTATAGCGACAGCCCGTTTATAATGAAAAACCTCCTTATCTCGCATCCCTTTTTCACCATATATAACGCCAAGGTTATAATGCGCGGGCGCGGCCCCGGAATCAAGTTCCAGTGTCTTTTCATATTCTTCTATGGCTTCGTCATACATATCGCGCCTCGAATATGCCGAGCCAAGTTCATAATGAGCTTCCACGAAATCAGGGTAAGCCTCAATAGCTTTCTTTAACTGCGCGATCTCTTCTTCTATTAACCCCTTTTCACGATAACAGGCGGCCAGATTATATCGGGCCTTGGGAAGGCGGGGATTTAACTCTAACGCCTTTTTATAACAAGACATTTCTTTTTCGATCAGGCCTTTTTCTCCGTAGGCGACTCCAAGATCAACATAGGCTTCCGGATAACAAGGATCAACGCTTATAACTTTTTGATAAAATTCTATTTCCCTGTCGATATCGCCCTTTAGCCCGTGCACCATACCGAGGTTATAATAGCCCTGCACAAAACCAGGGTCAATGGCTATTGTAGTCAAATGTTCCGCTATCGCTGCATCATAAAGCTTCCGTACTGTATATACCAGCCCAAGCGTATAGTGAGCGTCAATAAATTCCGGACGCGCCTTAAGCGCTTTCTTCAAATATTCAATTCCTTCATCATACTTCCCCATGAAGATATTCGCGATACCGATATTGTAAAATATTTCCGGATTACCTGGGCTCAACGCGAGAGCCTTTTCATAATGCCTTATGGCCCTGTTATATTTCCCCTGAGAGCTGTAACTGATGGCCAGATTAAAATGGGCGTCTGAAAAATTCTCATCGATCGACAATGCCTTAAGATACTGAACAATAGCCTCATCATGCCTGCCGCTGGCGCTATACGCGACACCAAGGTTATAATAAGCGTCAATGTAATTCGGATTTTCGGAAATAGCCTTTTTATAGCACAAAATTTCTTTATCTGGTAATCCGAGTTTCCCGCACACTATCCCCAGATTATTCAAAGCTTCAACGAAAAACGGATTTATCTCCAGCGCTCTCTGATATTGAAGCATCTCACTGTTCATATCCCCTGAAGCCCCGTACGCGACGCCCAGGTTATACCAGGCATCAACATATCCGGGGTTCAGTTTTACGGCTTTTTTGTACTCTTCTATAGCTTTACCGTAGATACCTTTAATACTGTAGAGCACACCCAGATTATTGTAGATCTCAGCGGAACCGGAATTATAGGCCGCCGCCATCCTGAAATTTTTTATCCCTTTATCGTACAACCCTCTGGCCGAATATATTATGCCCAGATTATAATACGCATCCGCGAAATCAGGCTTTATTTTTACTGTGAGTTCAAGGTTTTCAACCGCCCCCGAGTACTCTCCCTTTACTGCCAGGGCAACCCCGGTATTATAGTGCATCTGGGCCAGGCCGATCACATCTTTTACCGCTTTTTTGAAACTTGTGATTTCACTATTGAAAAACCCTCTGTCAATAGTTCGATAGGAATAAATTGAAGAACCTTCCCGTATCTTGTCTTTAAAAGAGGACGCTGACAGTTTTAAATCCAGATCCGCCTGAGCGCTTATCGCGTAAACAGCGCTGGCTTGGATAAGCAGACAAAAACTGAAAAAAGACAATATCAGCACTGCTTTTTTAACCGGTATATTCATCTTCTGCCTTTCCTGATTTAAAAACAGCAAAACTTTTTGATTTTTTAACTTATTTCTTTAAAGTATACCACAAAATAACAAAAAGTCAATAAAAAAGGGGGAATTTTGGCTTTTTTTTAAGCTAACATATGTTTTCGACATTCAATTTTGACAGACTTATCGCCTGCAAGCAGATATTTACAACAGGAAATGAAGCTTTATATCAGAGATTTGTTATAAAACCTTCAATATCACCGGAAGCATGTAAAACCGTAACATTCACGGAACTGTCAATTTTCTTCATAAGGCCTTTCAATACAGTCCCGGGCCCGACTTCGAAATAATCATGAATACCCATGGAAACAGCTTTTACTACGGAAGCCTCCCATAAAGTCTTGTGGTCAAGCTGATTTATAAGGTTCTCTTTTATCCGCTGCGGATCCCTTGTTACCTCCGCGTCAATATTGCTTATGAAATCTATAACCGGAGGTTTTATTTCGATCGAATCAAGAACTTTTCTGAGCTTATCTTTAGCCGGCCCCATGAGTTCTGAATGAAACGCTCCGCTTACCTTAAGCACAATAACCTTTTTTGCTCCCTGACTTTTAGCAAGATCCGCCGCAAGCTCAACTTTATCCGAATGCCCTGAAATAACGACTTGCCCGGGGCAGTTAAGATTAGCTACCTGGCATCCTACGCCTTTACATATCTCCTCTATTTTATCAAGATCAAGCCCCAGAATAGTAGCCATTTTTCCCGGCGATTTGACAGAAGCCTCTTCCATGAACTTGCCTCTGTAAGAAACAAATCTCAGGCCGTCTTCAAAACTCATAGCCGCTGAAGCTACAAGCGCTGTAGGCTCCCCAAGGCTTAGACCCATGGCGAGGCGGCTTATAGAAGCTACATCCTGCGCGGTAAACAATTCTCTGTCTTCTTCGCCAACAGGGCTTCCCTTCAGCTTCTCGATCAAAACATTTAATGTAGCTATGCTTACTGTGAAAATAGCGGGCTGGCTGTTGGAAGTAGTCTGCAATTCCTCCTCAGGGCCTTCAAAACACAGTTTTTTTACATCCACGCCCAAGACTTCATTTGCTCTGTCAAAAACCCATCTCGCGGCAGGCTGGGTACTGTACAATTCTTTTCCCATACCCGTGGACTGAGATCCCTGCCCCGGGAACAACAAACCGTTTTTTTTATCCGCCATTACTATCTCCTTCTGGTTAGATCACAAAAGGTTACCCGAATTAACAGCTAATTCAAGGACCGGATCACGAAAGCATTTCGTGATCCGGAGTTTTAAAGATATATCCCTTGTATGGTAAATTATAGTGTCAGAATTTATGTTTTTCGGATCTTACCACTTAATGACAAGCGCTCCCCAGGTCAGCCCTCCGCCAAACGCATCCATAAGTATCATGTCGCCTCGCTTGATCCTGCCTTCTTCAACTGCTTCCGTAAGCGCCACGGCACTTGAGGCAGCCGACATATTACCGTATTTATGGATATTCAGATATACCTTTTCATCAGGATCAACTCCCATTCTTTTAGCAAGCGCGTAAAGGATCCTTTTGTTTGCCTGATGCGGTATTATAAGATCAATATCCTCCCCTTTTAACCCGAGAGGTTCGGTAACAGCCAGTGCCGCGTCAGCCATAATTTTTACGGCATGCCGGAAAAGAATATTACCCTCCATTTTTATGGTGTGTAATTTATTTTCAACGGTTTTTATAGAAGCCGGCATACGCGAGCCTCCGGCGGGGAGCTGGAGCAGATCTCCCTTACTGCCGTCAGCGCCTAAACTTACTCCAAGTATTCCTCCCTTTTCAACAGGGCCGAGAATGGCCGCTCCCGCCCCGTCTCCGAATAAAACACAGGTAGACCGGTCCTCCCAATCAGTAACGGTGGAAAGTTTCTCTGACGCGACAACAAGCGCGTACTTATACATACCGTTTTTAATAAACTGGTCAGCTATCGCAAGCCCGTATATATACCCTGAGCATGCCACGGAAATGTCAAAGGCGGGTACACTGCGCGCTCCCAGCTTGTATTGAAGCTGACAGGCGGTAGACGGAAAAAACATATCAGGCGTTATCGTGGCAACTATGATAAGGTCTATATCTTCCGGCCGCAGTCCTGCATGCTCAAGCGCGGCTTTCGAAGCGTTAACCGCCATATCGCTGGTCGCTTTATTATCTTCAGCTATACGGCGCTGTTTTATACCTGTCCGGGTAGTTATCCATTCATCGGTAGTATCCACCATACGTTCAAGATCAGCGTTAGTCAAAACATGTTCGGGAAGATATTTTCCAACGCCTATTATCCCTGTTTTTTTCACGGCATGCTCCTTTTATTCGGATTTTTCAGATCATTCCACCGCCAGGTATGCCTCTCGATATTAATAACTCTGAAGTTCTTCGACCACGTGTTTATTGACATCATGGTCAACAGTCTCAGCGGCTACGCGAATCGCGTTTTTAATAGCTTTTTCATTTGAGGACCCATGGGCGATAATTACATTTCCGTCTACTCCCATAAGAGGAGCTCCGCCATACTCGGTAGCATCGATACGTTTTTTCATAGTCCTGAAAGCCGGAAGCGTGAGAAGCGCTCCAAGCTTCGTAATAAGGTTACTTTTTTTTAATTCTCTTTTTAAAAGTTCTGTCGCCGCATAAGCAAAACCCTCGGTAACTTTTAAAAGGACATTACCTACAAAACCGTCACAGACAACGACATCAGCTTTTCCCCGGTATAATTCTTTGGGTTCAATGTTCCCGATAAAGTTCAACCTGCTCTCGCTGAGGAGGATATGCACTTCTTTGACAAAATCGGTTCCTTTTGTAGACTCTTCCCCGATATTGAGAAGCCCGACTGTAGGCGTTTCTTTAGAAAGTATATGTCTGGAATACGCATCCCCCATTACGCCATACTGCAGAAGATGCAAAGGCTTGGGATCGATATTCGCTCCCACATCAAGCACAATAACAGGTTTTGACAGTGTAGGAAAAATAACGGCTATACCGGGCCTGTCAACTCCAGGAAGCAGCCTTAAGCTGAGAGTGCTCGCGCATACTACGGCACCCGTATTACCGGCGCTGACAAACGCGTCAAAAACTTTTTTCTTCAGAAGCTCCGCGCCTACAACAATAGACGAATCCCTCTTCTTTCGTACTGATATAGCCGCGGGTTCGTGCATTTCAATTGTCTGCG
>JBDRAX010000213.1:0-6638 GCA_043823375.1 Candidatus Omnitrophota bacterium
CCCAAGTTTACACTCCGAGCAGCATTCTGGCAGTTTGAAGCCTTCTCCTGCAAGACGGCTTCGAGAGGCCTACTCTCATCTTATGTAAAGCGCTGACCACTTTTGCGATCATTCGTGGCGCACTGAGAAATGCGGGTTAACTGTATACCAACTTCGCCTTGGGGCTTGAGAAAGAATTTTCGGGCAAAACTCCCCGTATTATAAGCGACATTTTACAGCGAACACACAAACTCTTCCTGTGAGACCTTCCAGTTATGAAGCTCGGACCAGTTGATCTTCGTTATGCTGAGGGGGATCGATCCTTTATAAAGTTTTCTCATTATTTTTTCGAGCTGTTCAAACGTCGCGTCTTTTATATCGCTTATTTCATATTCCCTGATATCTATTATTTCAAGGTCATCACAAAACCTGATAAATTCTTTTCTGACAGATACCAGAAGGCTGTTATCCGCGGCAAGATGGAAATCATCTCTAAGCCTTTTATCGTTCAAAATATAATTCCCGAGTTCGATCGCCCTTCCTTCGTTAATTTTAAATTCGGTTAAAGGCATCCCACGCGGCACATCTTCCCGTAAATCCGTAATTACGGCAATTCCCGCTAAACCCGGATTTTGACCGAGATACTGTTTAACCATCAAAAGATCCGTGTCTGTCACGCAATTAATATTTATTTTCGGGAATTTTTTACGGTATTTTTCTGAAAGTGCCAGGCCTGCCAGCTTATCCAGCTGAAAGATAATGTCCCGGCCGTCGCCATAGTGAGTGACTATTGAATCAATGCCGGTCCCCTTTAAACTTTTCACTGTTTTCCGCGCGTACTTATACTGCCCCTGCCGCGCGGGCGGGTTATACGCGGGAATAAGATGCATGTTCACACAGCCGCGCCTCAAACCGTCGCGCATATACCGGATCCCGCTGGAAAACTCCGCGTTCCGGGCGGGGTCGATATGGTCCTGTATCCCGTAAAGGAATATTTCCGCGCCGATCGATCTTGATATTGTTTCATCTCTCAGCGCGAGAGTATCAAAGTTATATCTGATCCGCGCCTTCTCCTCCGGTGAAAGCGGCCTTGTAACCATGTATTTATTCAGTATTTCCGTGAACCCGCGGGCCCCTGTTTTTTCAGCCGCGATATACGGGTCGAATTTTCCGTCTTTAATACAACCGGAAAACTCCGGCCCGTTCAGGGCTTTTTTCAAAGCTTCCCGCGCGTCGTGCCCCGCTCCGCGGAGACTGCTATGACTTAAATCAGCCCCCGTGTTTTCAGAGATCCCCGCGGCTAAAAGGTAAAAAACAGAAAGAGGATTGTCCTGAAAAAAGCGTGTGATATAGAGGATTTTTTTACCCGGCGAATTTTCATCGTCACGCAAATATCCGGAGATCTCCGCATGGCCGTCAATAAGAACAACGCGGCTTATTTTATGTATAAGATCAGAGATCCGTATAACAGCCTTCTCTTCATTATCCGTCAGTGTATTCTGCCGGGCGAGCTTATCGCTTTTCAGTTTAAAAAATTCACTGAATGTTTCCGGGAAATCTGTTTTCCCTGCTTCCCCCAAAATTTTTACCGCCAGAGGTTTTCCTCCCCGGTTGCCGCGCCCGAGTATCAGGAACCCGTCTTTTTCAATAGTTTCACAAATTTCTCCCGTGATCTTTTTTTCTTCATCCGGGTTCCCGCCTTTTTTAGCCGTGGGGAAAGAGGAAAAAATACGCGAGCGGTCCCCCTCAAGGATCCGCCCCGCCCACTCGGTCTCCGCGATCTCACGGCGCACAAAATCATCATACCCTCTATGGTATGGAGCGTCGATCGGAGGCATAAACCTTCTTTTTTCCGTCACCCTCCCGTTTTCATCTATCAGCGGGCCGTCCAGGATTGATGTGTATAAGTTATCGTAAAGCAGGGATACAATTGACCATACATCCGCTGTTTTATGCTGGAAATAAAACAATGCCTTATCCGCTGATCCTTCACCGCACAATTTAACAAAAAGCGGCCATAACCTTCTGTATTTCTCCGCGTCTTGATCCCTGAGGCCGCGAAAAATGTCACCCGCGGTTTTAACTTTTTCCGTATCGACGCTATACACTTCAATTGTTACATCCTTACCGGCATATTTTTCTTTAAGTTCCATGATCCTGTTTTTCGACGTACTGGTCATATACGGGATTATTATGTGAAGCCTGACACGCCTCTGGCCGTTAAGATCTTCCAGCATCATATTTAAACATGAAAAAACCTGTGTGCCGGAAAAAGAGGCGTCATCTATATACACAAGGTCTTCCGTTTCGCATTTTCCCTTAACCCACGCCGCGAAAAATTCACCTATCTCTCCGGTAAAATCCATTTTCGCGAACGCTGTGCCGCGCGGCCGCGGAAGCCCTTTTTCCAGCGCTATCTGGTATGTCCAGAAGCTGCTCCTTGATTCATCTCCGAAAATAAGCATGCTGAAAGGCGACGGGCATTTTCTCCTGAACTCTTCCACGCACACCGAAAGCCCCGCTTCAAATTCATCCTGCGATACGTAAGCTACCGCCCTGAATAAAAGCTCCGCGACCGATCGGTATTTTTCAGGATACGCGGATATCAGGCTTTCCAGTCTGTCCCTGTCAATAGCGTTATCCACAGCGGCGCGGCGAGCCGGGCATTTCCCGAAACTGTTCTCGCCGGATATACGTCCTTCCCACATAGTATCCTTTACGTTTATTTCGATAAAAGTTTCGTATTCTTCTTTATAACACGCGGTCATAGGCGGCATGATCGCGAAGTCCCCCGTCCATATCCCGCGTTCATCTATCACAGGGCCGTCAAGTATCGAGAATAGAACAGCGAACGGAGAGTCAGGCCTGTCGTCCTTTTTATACCCGTTAAAAACAGAGACACCGTCAGCGCGTTTATGGTCAAAATAGAATAAAGCTTTATCGATTTCAGCGGAAGATTCGCTGAGGCCGTAAACATCGAGGAACAACGGCCATAACCTTTGATATCGCGGCAGGTCATTTTCTTTAAGTTCCGTAAAAAATTCACGCACTGTTTTTGTTTCACGGGAATACGCGTTATAGAACAAAACCCGGCATTTTGAAGTTATCTTTTCATTACAGGCTATTTCCCGGGACGCGGATGAAGTTACATAAGGAATTACCATATGGACACTGATCCCTCTGTTCTCCTCGAAACCGGACACTAAATATTCGAGAGACTCTGAGGCCTGTGACCCCGAATAACTCGCGTCATCAAGGTATACAATATTTTTAACCCGCGGGTTTTCAGCCATCCATTTATCAAGCCGTTCCTCGGCAGACAATTCATCTTCTTTATTATCGATAAATACCGCTTCCGGCCTTAACATTTTCTCTTCCGAGGCGAGGCAATATACCCAGTAGTTACTTTTCGATTTTCCTCCGGGTATAAATATCACGTAAGGCTCCCGGCACGCCGTCTTAAACCTGAGGAGAGAGCCGGTTAAAGCCTTCTCAAATTCCCCCTGGCTGATATACGCGCCCATGACACAGCCGAATAAAAAATCCGCCAGTTCCCTTGATCGCGGTGGATATCGCGCTACAAGTTCTTTTATCCTTTCAGGATCAGGGCTGTTGTCGGCAACAGGCCTTCTCGCGGGCCGTAAGTCTCCGGAAATGATCCCGCTGAAACGGTTCCTGTGTTCTATAAGTTCCCGAAAAACACCTCTCTCGATATTTGCGCCTTCAACCCCCGGCGCGAGATTAAATCCGCGTCCGGTTTTTTTTCTTTTTATAACATTCTTTTCTTTCAGAACGCTCTTTATCTCATCTATTTCCGCGCGGCACGCTTCCGCGCTCTGCCTGAGAAAAACAATGCCGCATGACCCGGGGCCATCCGGGAAATCAAATCGTACCCCTGATAGATAAAACACCCTTTTATCGCCGGTATTATACCTGCACGATGACATTATATTTTCCGGTTTATGATTTTTTTTAAAAAAACCGGTTATCGCCTTGAATTCTTTTTGATCGCTCAGGTAAATTTCGCTTAAGAAATCCATCCACCGGCCGTAATAGCCTCCCATAGTCTCTTCGTCTATTTTCCGTCCTTCCCTTAAAAGTGATAAAGCTTTCCTCAGCGCGTCCCCATACTCTGTCTCAAGCCTGTCCGTCTCATTATCTTCCGCCCGGGCAGTCTTTTTCCCCGTCTCAGGAGTATATTCGCCGTCCGGGCAAGGCTTGTCTGTCATCCCGAAAAACACGCGGCGGTTTGCCCCTCCTTTTTCATCTCCCGAGGCCGTATTTTTCTGTTTCATAAAAACTTTGAAATATTCCAGGACAAGATCCGGGATAATAATAAAAATCAGTATAAAAGGAGCGCATACGCACATAATAATATCCGACACATTGAAATAAATATTTCCCATAGCCCCGAGGGAGATCTTAAATATATCCGTTCCGCCGTTATAGGCGGACCGGCATACCAGTGAACTTATCATAGCCCCCGCACTCAGCCCGGCCAATAACGGCATACTTATATTATGAGCCGGAAAAACATATCCGAAAAGAAGAGGTAGAAGCAGAAGTATCAGGGCCATATGCCTCGCCGTTAGATGTAGATCCGCGTAATCCTGTTTCTTTCTGTCAATGCCGTGGAAAGTATGCGCTATTGACAAAAACCCCGGTATTAACGGGATTTCCCGGGCACTGCCGTCATACATTTCATACCCGGGCTTATCCCCGTTCTCATGATCATATTTTTTGAATTTAAGAGGCAGCAGCTTTGACACAAGAGCCTTTGAACCCTGATCAACCCCCGAAGCGAAAGCCGCGGAAACAAGTGTTATACCGAGAGAACGCAGGACAGCGTGAGCATGAGAAAAGCCGGAGAAATAAAGATACAGGGCCCAGCAGGATACGGATAACGCGGATCCTGAAAGTATCCCCTTAAGGCACGCTTTAACGCCTGCCGGCAGTAATTCTTCAGTTTTCAAGGCCTTCTCCGGCCTGTAACTATCCGGGCGGGATTCTTCCCTTAAGTCCTTAAGCGGCT
Organism: Candidatus Omnitrophota bacterium; assembly: GCA_043823375.1. Lineage (GTDB taxonomy): Bacteria > Omnitrophota > Gorgyraeia > Tantalellales > Tantalellaceae > JBDRAX01. The sequence goes on from JBDRAX010000213.1 coordinate 5,012, forward strand.
CAATACACACTTCAGCGTAATCCGCGCTGCTCTCTCTCCCGGACAAATCATCCAAAAGCGCCCTTGGGACCGGGTTTAATGACCAGTCTATGCCCGAAGTGCCGTAGCCGTCTTTTATTATTATACCTTTTTTGCCTGTCAAACCGGCAAGAGCTTCTTCCTTCTGTATCTTCCATTCCACATAAACCTGCCGCGCTATATGCAGTTTTTCTCCTTCCGGGAGTTTCTTATACACTTCACTTTCGTTTAAAAAACTTAGCACAGCCAGGTTACTGTACAAAAGCCCCATGATCTTACGTTCCTCGCTGAGCCCCTTTCCAGACAGCAAAGAATAATAATGATTTTCACTCTCCCGCCCGTCCTTAAAAGCCGGGGCTATGGAAACATATGAAATATTGTTCTTCCTGAATAGATCCGCCAGATTCCCGGAGTGAAATCCGCCGGCAATAAGTATTACCGGGCGGCCTTCCGTCCCTGCTCCGTCAAAACGCATATTTTCAATAAAAGCCCTGTCCCGTTCACGCGAATACCCGTAAAACCGGGCCGCCCTTGTCCTGAGCGTATCAAGCGCGTAAATGTCAGGAGAAAATACCGTTTCAATGTTATACCGTGACGCCTGCTTTTCAATAAATGATATAAACTCCGGTATTTTAAATTCCGCCTCATTCTCTACATAGTATTCATACTCTTTTTCCCTGAGGCGCAGATCGAACATACCTTCAAGAATGTCCCTCTTCCGCGCCAAAGCGTCAAGTTCACGCCCGGCATTATCAGTAAAAAGTGTTTTTTTAATTTCATTTTCCAGTCTTCCGAGTTCGTCCGTCAGAGCCGCGTTATCTACAGCCTCATACGCTTCCGTATATTTTATGAACCGCGCCAACTCCGCGTACTCGCGGCGGCGTACAGCCGTTTCCTTTATCTTTTTTTTAAAATAAGAATAGAACTCCCTGTCTGAAAGTTCTCCGTTCCTGAACGCGGATATCCGCGCGGTTAATTCCCGTATTTCTTTTTTTGAAAGGATCCGGAAAATCTTGTCCATAACGGCGGACCTTTCTTCTTCCGCCTTCTTAAAATCGATTTTTTTTTCGTTTTCCATGCATCGGTACAGCGCGTGGATATTAACATACGCGCGAAGATCAACTTTTTTCCGCGCGGCTTTTCGCGCCAGGCACCTCAGATAACTTTTAACACCCGTTTTCCCCGATTCGAAATTCCGGCGTTTAATATCGATCTCAAGGAGATCTTTCGAAAAAATATTTTCCTTAAGCTTATTTATATATTTCTCCAGCACTTTCAGCGAAGCATCTACCCTGTCCTTTACAGGTAAAAGGCCCGTATAAGACGTAAGGTTTTTAACGTATAGATCTTCATCCTCTACCCCCCAGAGCGTTACCCTGCCCGTATTATTAACGGCAAAATACTCCGCCCCGCTGACGATCCCCCTGCCCGCGAAATACCCGGAAACATCCCGCCGTACCTGTCGGTCCCGGATATCGGTAAATTGTGCCAGGCCGTACTTGCCTTTCCCGCCTTCAAGGTTGATCATCCTCGCGCCGTATTCTGTGTTCAGATAATTCAATAGCTCTGATATTTTCATCTGCGCGTTATAATTACAATGCGCGTCCTG
>JBDRAX010000214.1:0-9822 GCA_043823375.1 Candidatus Omnitrophota bacterium
CGCCATATCTCCAGGATACGTAAGAGCTGGGGAAAAATAGCAGTTTAATATCTGATCCGTACGACAATAAAAAAGAGCGTGTATTTAACACGCTCTTTTTTATTATCCACGAAAGGCCGTTTTTCCGCCTTTTTTAATACCCGTATTTATCGCGCGTAAATATCCGCGCCTTCTTTCTCTTTAAGCCCATATACATTGACTGCCGACGCCTTGCTGTCCAGAACGTTTTTCATAGAAAGTACTTCAGCGGCATCCGCGCCTTTTATCTCCGCGCTTTTTCCATCCTCTTCTTTTTTATCTCCGGCAAGCATGGCTGTCATCGCCTTAAGCCCCTCTAAAATCTCATCCGCCGTTATATCCGGATTTTCCGATATCATAAGGGCCGCGATACCGGCGACAAAAGCGGCGGAAAAAGAAGTACCCTCATCGTTTCCGATAACATCCCACGGCGCGAAAAGGTCAAGTTCATCCCCATAATTGCTCCAGGCTGATATTTTGCCGTCATTATCACGCGACCCCACGGAAATGACATTTTCATGTCCGGCCAAACTGTCTTTTTTAATTTCTTTTGAATCGTTGCCAGCCGCGGCTATTAAAACAGCGCCTTTACTCACAGCGTAATCTATAGCTCTGTCAACAGCACCCCCCGCAGGAAGCAGTTCAAACGGCATTAAAAGCACCCGTGACCCCGCGTCCACACAATTTTTTATAGCACTAGACACGATCTCTGAAGCAGTCTTCCCATAATTATCCAGGACTTTCGCGGCGAATATATCCGCTCCCGCGGCAACGGACGAAAATACCCGGGCGGTCTCTGTACCATGACCCAGAGGATCGGAATAATCCGCGTCACTTAACCCGTCGGAACGGCTGTCCCCGGCAAAATCATAGCCTCCGATAATATTAAAATTGCCGGAGTTTATCCCGGAGTCAAGGATCGACACCAGCACGCCTTCACCCGAAGCCCGGCTCCCGAGCTCGCCTGCTTTATCGAAAAAGAGTTTTGTATTCTCTGATATTAACAGATCTTCCGAAGTAAGGTTAACATAAGGCATATCAAGCGCTGAAGGCCCCGACTCGTTTACCGCGGGTTTTTCCGGGATATCCGCGGGATGCACGTCCTCCTTGGTAAGAGAACGGTCCAGGACCTCGGGAGTTATCTTCACGCTCCCGTCATCAGAGTATGCCTCCCACTCGCATATACCTATGCTCCCGATTGCCACAGGCCTTGTAAACCTGATCTTTTCCGCTGTAACAGCCTCGGGAAGCGTAAAAGTATGCCATGTGCCGTACTCCTGACTTTCTCCTATCGAATCCCATTCCAAGGGCATTATCCAGTCTACCCCGTTGTAATAACTGAAAAAATATCCCCCCGGCAGTCCACCTTCCGGACGGTCATAAAAATATATCCTTACCTGTTTTACCTGTTTGGCCTCTTGAAACACGTACTCCATTTTCCCTTCAGACATACCGCTCACAGCGTAATAGGTGTCCAGCCGGTTGTCGCCCACAACATACGTATCGTTGTACCAGTAGGCTCCCCACAGAAACCCGTCGCTCTCTCCTGAAAACGCCGGCCCGTTATATGACCGGACATATCCCCATGCCTCTCCGCTCCAGTCATACTGGTTAACCCAGTTATACCCGACATACTCGGCAAACTCCTCTTCTTTATAAAGTTCATATGAGAACATCGTATCAATATTCCCGTTATCGTCATAATCGCCTTGCGCCCATTGCATTATTTTTAGACCTGAATCCGTGTCGCTATATCCTATTATCGAATTGCTATCCCATATCCTTTCGACATAGTACGCGGGGTCTCCTCCTACGCCCTGGCCTTTGTCGTAATACTGGTAGGCCTTGTCATCTTCACCCGGGCCGTCCAGTTGCTGATAAAGCCTGTGATTGACATCCCCGTTCCATCTGTACCCTTCAATAAGCGTACTCCCGTCAGTAGAATAAAGGCCTTTCTGGCGAAGTACCCACCCTGATTGGTCGGTATTATAATTCCCATGATGATCATATACATATGAAACCCTGAATTCAGAGTCTATTACATCACCGAGAACCGGAGATCCAGGTTCGACAGTATATTCTCCCGCGTAAATTTCAACTTCCACCTGCCCTGTGTCATAAGTCCAGTCATATGTCTGATAAGAATTGTCAGGTTCATACAGCCCCGTTTCAATGACAGTACTGGTATACGAAGCCGCGAGGATCTGGTAATGGTTGGCAGTATCCTCCCATTCCGCGCCCGTTTCATCAAAAGCTTTATACGCCCTTTTCATCCGGCTGCCGGAAGCGTACCATTCATAAAGTTCGATCATCTCCTCCCCGTTAGCATCATACAATTCCTTGACCCTCATAGTCCATAAGTTTGTGGACGGGTCAAGGTTCGAATATTCATTGTGGTGATCATAGACATATCCCAGCCTTAATTCCTCCTGTACCACGTCAGCCCATACAGGGACTGTGCTGTCAGGGACCAGATATTCACCGTCATAAACTTCCACCCTGACCTGCCCGGGCGCGTGCGTCCATTCATAAGTCTGATAAGAATTATCGGCCGTGTATACGCCTGATTCAAGAACCCTCGTATCATAAGCGGCTGCCGTCACCATATAATGGTCAGCAGTATTTTCCCATTCCGCGCCGTTATCTTCCAGCGGTTTATACGCCCTTTTTAATCTGTTATTAGCGTCCTGAAAATAGTCATATCTCTCCATGATCGCGGTCGTTGACCATTTTGATTTCGATTCTACGCGCCCGTCATACGGGTTATCGGGCTCCACATAAGAATATTCCCAGTACCAGTCAACATCACTTTCCCTCTCGATCCAGGACGCCCCGTTTATAATGCCGTCATTCAGCCCCTGGCTGTCCACGGCTGTCTTCCCGTATCCTTCGTCAAAATCCCATGCCGCGACCCTGCCCGTCAATACGGATCCCCCCGAGTAAAGGGAAGATACCTCGGCAGAACTCAACACTTTTTTATATATGGCCAGATCATCCATACCACCGTCAAAATACATCCCGGTCCCGGCTGTCCTCTTTCCGATATTAAGAGCTGACGCGCTGGAAATATCAGCCGCAGCCAAACCTGCTATAGAGACGGAATAATCTTCCGCTCCGTTTAAATAGACTGTTGCCATACCGTCTCTGTCCAGAACGAGCACTATATGGTACCATGCGCCCGCGGTCAGAGTATCTCTTCCGGCCGCTCCGTAACTATTTATTTCCTGATTTCCATCGCCCAAAGTAAACTGCACTTTCCCATAGTCATCTATACCAAGATGATATGACGGGCCTACGGCATTATAACCGTTCTTATTCACTATCGCACCGAACTTCTTCGCTTCATCCAGTTTTACCCATACACTGATCGAAAGATCGGATATGCCTATATCCAGCGCGGCATTATCCGCCACACTCACATAGTCGTTTGTTCCGTCAAGGCTCAATACCCTCTCCCTGTTTAGCCAGACCGGGCCGCCTCGCAATTCTCCGGTAATGTCATTAGCTGAACTGTCATGCGCGTATGATCCCGTACCTTCGTCAAAATTCCACGATGCTGCCTGCCCTGAAGTTATTGAAATACCCGTATAGATATCCGTGATTTCCGAGCCTTTTAACGCGCGGCCATATATTATCACGTCATCGATCCCGCCGTTAAAGTACATCGCGCTTCCTTTTGCCCTTCTCCCGATGGTCAGGTCCGAAGTACTGTTTATCTCTCCCGCTAAACCGGATATGTCGACGGAATAATCCTCCGCGCCGTCCAGATATACTCTGGCCAACCCGTCCCGGTCAAGTACAACCGCCACATGATGCCATGTATCCGCCGTAATAAGATCTCTTCCCGCCATCCCGTAAGTGTTTATTTCCTGCACGCCGTTACTCAAAGTAAAATGCAGTTTTCCGTAGTCATCCACACCGAAGTGATACGATGCTCCTCCTATGGCCATATATCCGTTCTTATTTATGATCGTCGCGAACTTATTCGCCTGGTCAAGCTTGATCCACGCTGTTATCGTAACATCAGACGTACCCATATCAAGGTTATCATTATCCGTGAAATTGATATACGAATCTATACCATCGAAATTCAAAAATTTTTCTCTCGAAGCCTCAGGCCTTACCGGCCATACAGGATTACCTTTTATCTGCCCGTTATTATCGTTATCCGTACTGTCTCCCGCTATCGAACCCGCGCCTTCGTCAAAATCCCACCACGACACCTGGCCCGTATCGGATGTGATAACTCCGGTATACATATCCGTAATTTCCGTATTTTTCAAAGCTCTGTTGTAGACCATAACATCATCCATACTGCCGTCAAAGTACAACGCGCTCCCGGCCGCTCTTTTCCCTATGTTAAAAACCGACGCGCTGCTTATATCCCCAGAGATACCGGCCATATTCACGGAATAATCCTCAGCCCCATCCACATATACCCGCGCCATACCGTCCCTGTCCAGCACAAGCGCCAAAAGATACCACCTGTCCGCCTCGAGAGTATCTCTTCCGGCCATACCGTAACTGTTTATCTCCGTTACACCGTTACTCACCGTAAAATGGATTTTACCATAGTCATCTACACCCAGATGATATGACGGGCCAATTGCCTTATACCCGTTCTTATTTACTATCGTCATAAATTTATCCGTCCGGTCCAGTTTTATCCACGCTGTAATAGTAAAATCAGATGTACCGATATCCAGGCTGGTACTATCCGCGACAGTAACATAGTCATCCGTCCCGTCAAAGTTCAGGATCCTGTCCCTCGTCGTAACAACGGGTTTAGGCGGCCATACTGGGTTCCCTAAAACCTGTCCATGGTTATTATTATCCGTGCTGTCCCCAACGGAAGTTCCGGCGCCTTCGTCAAAATCCCATGAAGCCGCCAGATTGTCCGTCACATCCTGCCCATTGTTAAGATCAGCAACATCCCCCGCGCTTAAAGACGAGTTGTAGATCTTCACACCGTCGATAGAACCGTCGAAAAACAGTTTGCTGCCGGCTGAGCGCTTTCCGATATTTAAAGCCGAGGTACTGCTTATGTCTCCCGCGACGCCGGATATATCTACAGAATAATCCTCCGTGCCGTTTATATAAACCCTCGCCATACCGTCCCTGTCCAGAGTAAGAGCGATCTGATACCATGTATCCGCCTGCAAAGTATCTCTCCCGGCCATGGCGTAACTGTTTATTTCCTGGACGCCGTTACTCATGGTAAAATGTATTTTACCATAATCATCCACGCCTAAATGATATGACGGGCCTATAGCCTTATATCCGTTTTTGTTTACTATCGTCATAAATCTATCGACACGATCCAGTTTTATCCACGCGACAATAGAAAAATCAGACAGGCCGATATCTAAACTATCATTATCAGCGACGTTAATATAATCGTCCACCCCGTCAAAATTCATCACGCGCCTCGCGGCAGGGGGAGCGCTTTCCTCATCTTTCATGACTTCTTTTCTGTACAACCTTCCATATCCCGCCCCCTGAGATACTTCTTCATTACGATGATAATACCTGACGCGTTTGCCGTAAGTTTCATCCGAAGGGTCCACGTTTGTTTCCTCTTCCACATCTTTGGTATGCAGATAGTTTGTGTCACTGAAATAAGTATAAAATTCTTCAGCCCCACCCGTAAACACAGGGGCTATAAACGATATAAAAATAAAAACTCCTGAAATCCTCGCGCAATTGAACAAAAACTTTTTCATACTCATCTCCTCTTACTTTGCGGTTACTATATTTTTAAAAACGACATTTTTTTTATTAATTCATTCTATCACATATATTATATCATATCATTCGGCATAAACGAACTTGCCTTTTTTTGGACTAACACTTTCCCTTTTTACTATTTTTTTATTACTACAATGGTTTCAAAAAAACACAAATCTTTTTCCGCATATCTTGTTATAGACAAATAACTTAAGATTTTTCCTTTACTCACGCAAGAAAACCCGCTAAAAGCATTTCTAAAGCATACTGCGGTTGTTTTTTCCCGGTTTTAATATCCTGATCCGCTTCTAATAACCGAGTTGCCCATAAAGCCGCTTTTTTCACGGAATATTTGCCTGCCTGCGCCGCTAATCTGCGGGTATACGCGGGAGAATACCCCATTTCCCGGCTAAGGCTCTCATGTCCCACCCCTCGCCCCTGAAGCAGTTTGATCTTTTGTATTATTCGCGTATACCAGCTCAAATATCCGATTATCTCCGGAGGCTGTTTTTTCTGTTCATAAAGATCATTCAGTATTGAAAACGCCCACCCGGGATTTTTCTCGTTTATGGCGTCAACAAGTTTAAATACAGTCTCTGTAATACTGCGCCCCACTAATTTTTCCACATGAGCGTACTCGATCTTTTCTCCTCCCGAAAAACAGGCCAGTTTTTCCAGCTCAAGTTTTATCAGGGAACTGTCCGTGCCCTTTAATTCAACTATCAGATCCACGGCATCAGAAGAAATGTCGATGCCTTCTTTCTTAAAAAAAGATTTAATCCTGTTTTTTGCCGTACCCTGATCCGGCTTATCCGCGCTTATAACGGACATGAGTTTCGACATTATGGTAAAATGTTTAGTTTTTCGGAAAGTTTCGGAAGCGGTTATGACCAGAACATTATTATAGGACTTCTTTTCGAGGTAAGATACCAGAGTACCCGCCGCTTCTTCGGTAAAAAGCTGTAATTCCTTTACCACCACAACTCTTTTTTCCGCGAGAAAAGGCAAAGTCCCGACTGAATCCATTATTTTGTCAATATCAGCGGATCCGAAAACAGAATAATTCAAATCAACTTCACCGGAAGATAAAAACTGATCTCTTATCTTCCGCGTCTCAGCCTCTTTGATGTAATCGTCCTCTCCCGTTATCAGATAGTTTAGTGGTGTAGCGTTCATATTCGCCTTATAAAATAATACAGGGTTGCTGTAAGTTTTTACCGGATCATGCACGCGACAGGGCCTGATTTACCGGGCCAAAAAGGTTAGTCGTATATCGGGTTCTTCCGCGCGCGCGGTCCGGGTTACTCTCCCGAAGGGGCAGTGATTAAATAAAGACTGCCGCGGGCAAGATCTCCTACCAGGCTTCAACTGTACGTTCTACGATCCGGAGCGAGAGATCTTTCACAGCGTCTCTGATAGCTTCGGACTCAGTTTTCATATTAGGGCCTGAAATATTGTAAGTACTCTGGCCCATAAAGGAATTTTCCCGCCACATAAGCTCATTTGTCCGGTTATTATAAAGTTCCAGATTCACGAATATTTCAATTCTGAATTCCACTACATTGTCATTCTTGTCATAACTTAAGGGGAGAAGACGAAAATCAGTCAGTGTTCCTTTAAGCAGAAGAGCGGAACTTTCTTCACGTTCAATAGTAAGATGCCTGTCGAAAATAAAACCGTCTATCACAGCTCTGGTAATATCCGTTTCCAAACCCGGCTGGTATGAATAACTGGCCCTTTTATCCGAAACTTCCCTGGCAGGATCGATCTTGTTGACAAAACTATTCACATGTATGGAATCCATACCTTCAGGAAGAAGCGAAGACGCTGTGTATCCGCATCCGCCTGAGGCAGTGCAGAGTAAAACCACTATAAGAAGAAAACCGGAAAGCTTCATTTATCTTTAATTCTACTTTTCAGATATTCTATTCTTTTTTCCGCGTACTCCGCGGTACTGGTCCCTTTAAATTTCGAAGCTATCTCATTGTAGTAGATAATAGCGCTGCGGTATTTTTTCTGTTTTTCATAGAATTCCGCCACCTTAAGAGTACTGGCCGCTTTTCTTTCTCTAAGCTCGATCAAGACTTTATCCGCTTCCTCCGCGATAGCTGGAACAGGGGTATTTTTTGATATCTGTTTGAATTCCTTTAAAGCGTCTTCCGTACTCTCCTGGTCATACTCGGGATCCAGAGACGCCTCATATTTTGTATACGCCATCTGATATTTCGCTTCAGGGCTCAGACTGCTCTCAGGGTAGTCGTTTATCAGCTTCTGATAAGAATCCACGGCTTCCGTATATTTCCGCATTCTTCTGTAACACTCTGCCATTTTATAGAGAGCTTTATCCGAGAAAGGCCCGAAAGGGCTGTTTTCAACTATTTTTTTATAGACTTCGATCGCCCTGTCTAAAGATATGGACAATTCCAGTTCCATAAGCTTGGGAGTGTCTTCCGTCTGGAAGATATTCGCGATATTATATTCTCTCTCGATTATTTCTTCCAGCCTTCCTGTATAAGGATATTTTTCCACGGTTTTCTGATAATTCTGAAACGCGAAATAGTACTTCCCGCTCTCTTCATATGAACGGCCGGCATAATATTGCGCCTCAGGAGCCAATTCCGAATCCGGGTAATATTTGGTCAACCTTTCGAATTCTTCAGCCGCTTTCGGAAAATCATTAGATTTAAAAAAACGCATTGCCCAATCAAACTGTTCCTGGGGGCTGTCTTTTACGGCAAACTTGGGATTTATAAAACTATTACCTTTAGGGCTCCACAGCCAGAACGCGTAACAATTTGTTGTTGACAGAACAAAAATTGAGACAATAAGCGAAATAAACAGATATTTTATATTTTTCATGATTACCTATAAAACGGTTTACCCGGTATCCTTATATTATATTAGATAAAAAGACATGCCAAACATTCACGCCCCTATTTTATCCTATCAGGCACATGAATGTCAATTCAAACTTGACTATCAGGTGAGCATCGCTAAAAGCTATTATCAGCCGACCCGGGACTATAGATCCACACTGTCTGCTTCCACATTTTCCGCGAAGCGTAGCGCCTCTTCTCTTAAGTCATTACCATTATAAAGTTTAAGGCTGTCCACATACTCCGCGACGAGTTCCTTGTCGTTCCTGGTTATTTCAAGGAACTGATTCCCGATCTCGAAATCTTTTTCGGAAGGCATTTTCCGGATCCACGCGACCTTAGCGATGGCCCTTACAGGCTTCGAGATCATAGGTATGTCGACCTCTAAGATCAGTCTGCAAGCTCTGGAGATAAATTCGGCAGTTTTGAAACGGACCCCTCCCTCACTAAGGTTCTTACTGATAGTACCTTCGCTCAGTTTTTCTTTCGGATCCCCCAGTTTCCGATACCTTACAGGAATGCAGGTATCGACTCTTGGGTACTTTCTGTTATCAGTGTTTTCTCCCACTTCCTACCTCCATTTCCTACATTAATTTGTACCTGCCTGTTTTGGTTATACAGCACTCCCCCACTGCCATATATGTTTAACCAGACGATCGAGTTTCATTTTTATTATATCACATATCGGGCTAAAATAAAAATATTGCGCTGTTTTTAATTTTTCGGCATATTAACGCTAACGCGCGAAAATGGAAAGATCCTGGAAAATATACAAAAGATCTGGGAAAAAATTATTATCGCGGAAATGTAAAGAAACGGGATACGGATATATCTTAAAATATCCGTATCCCGTTTCCGCGGAATTTATACCTCTACCTTTTCCACATCGGATTCATTTTTGTTTTCCGATGGAGCAGGGCTGTTATAAAAATTCAGGCTGTCAACATATTCAGAGATCAGCTCTTTGTCTTTCTTCGACATTTCAAGAAACTGGTTCCCGACTTCATATTCTTCGCCTGAATCGGATTTACGGATCCACGCGACCTTCGCGATCGCTTTCACGGGTTTAGTAAACATCGGGATATCCAGCTCAACGATCAATCTGCATGCCATGGAAATGAATCCGGCTGTCATGAAACGGATCCCTCCCTCACTCAGATTTTTAGTAATAGAACTCGCCCCCTCGCTGCCCACTCCGCAG
>JBDRAX010000215.1:0-3381 GCA_043823375.1 Candidatus Omnitrophota bacterium
TTGCTTCTTTATTTTTCTGTTTCATCTCTTTCAAGATCGCCCCGGCGATCCCTTCCGGATATAAACCATAAAATTTACGCAAATGATCAGCTCTGCCGATCACATTTTTCAATTTTGAAGGAATGCCTATCCTCTTAAAAACACGGCATATCCCCGCTTCAGAAATAACTTCCGCCACGGCGGAACCAAGGCCGCCTGAAATATTGTGTTCCTCTACCGTGAATATAAAGTCATGCTTTTGCGCCATACTTTTCACGGCTTCTGCATCAAGTGGTTTTATGGTATGCATATTTACCACGGTAGTTTTTATCCCCTTGCCCGCGAGTATATCCGCCGCCCGGAGAGAATTGTGAACCATGTCTCCCACAGCGAATATAACAGCGTGCTTTCCCTCTTTCAGGAAAACAGCTTTACCCATTTTTATAGCGGGTTTTTTAGTGTACACAAACGGGGCGTTTGTACTGCCCATGCGTATGAACATAGGCCCTTTGTGATTATAAGAAATATCCGCGAAACACGCCGCCTCGCGCATATCCGCCGGAACTACCACGGCCACATTCTGCAGAGACCTCATAAGAGCTATATCCTCAAGCCCGAAATGGGTGATCCCTTCAAGCCCGTATGAGAAACCGCTCCCCATCCCCACCATCTTGACATCAAGATCATGGTAGTCTATATCAACCCTTATCTGTTCATAGGCCCTCATTACCAGAAAGGGTATTATGGAATAACAGTAAACCTTTCCTCCCGTAAGGGCTATCCCGGCGGAAGTACCTATCATATTGGCTTCGGCGATACCCATGTTATAGAATCGGTTCGGGGATATATTTTTTATACTGTCAAACAACTTAAATCCGAGATCGGCTGTCAAAACAAAAACATTTTTATCCTTCTTATAGTATTTTTCGACAGTTAAAAAAAAAGTAGTCCTCATCCCCTCAACTCCTTGACAGCGGAATCGTATTCTTCACCTTCACGCGGATACCGGTAATGCCACAGGAGCTCATTTTCCATGAACGGCACTCCCTTACCTTTAACCGTATGAAGGATCACCATCTTTGGTTTTTTTGATGAAAAAGCCCGGAAAGTTTTTATAACTTCGGCGAAATCATGCCCATCCGCTTCCCGCACCTCCCAGCCAAAAGACTCCCACTTTTCCTTAAGCGGGTCAAGTCCTATAATATCCTTATTGTTCCCCATAGCCTGCATTTTATTGTGATCCACAATAGCGATAAGATCATTCAGTTTGTGTTGTCCCGCGAAAAGAGCTGTTTCCCACACTGACCCCTCGTTTAATTCTCCGTCGCCCATAAGAACATAAACTCTATAATTTTCGCCCTTTGTTTTCCCGGCGAGCGCCATTCCCGAACCTACTGAAAGGCCATGCCCAAGAGAACCGCTGGAGCACTCAATACCATGCTTCAGGTCTCTATCGGGATGTTGCTGCAAAACCCCGTCGTCTACGGCAAAACCTTCAAGTTCTTTTTTACTGATAAAACCTCTTTCAGCAAGTACGGCGTAAAGGGCGGGACAAGCGTGCCCCTTACTTAAAAGGAACCTGTCCCTTAGCGGGTTATCCGGTTTTTTCGGATCCACATTAAGCACTTCAAAATATAACGCTACCAGAACTTCGGTTATCGAAAAAGACGGCCCTATATGAGGGCTCGCGGTTTTCGACACAAGTTCAAGAATGCTTAACCTCACCCTCTTAGCCCGTTCCTTAAGCCCGTCTATTTTCTTTTTAGAAAGAATTTTATCCATCCCATCCCCCGCGAATTCACCGCTCACAGTTTACTACAAGTCCTTGTCCTGATCAGGGTCATCGCCGTAGCAATAAGTATCCGCATATCCGTCAAAAACGACTTTTCCTCCACATATTTCATCTGAAGCCTTATCTTACCCGGCCTTATCTTTTCCCTATAAGCTTCGTGAGGATCTTTCGCGCCCTTAAGGATATCTCCTTCGTTATGATATTCTATTGAAGCCCAATCCGTTATTCCCGGCCTCACGGTCAATATTTTTTTTTCTTCGGCGGAATATTCCCGTACTTCCAACGGCACCTCCGGTCTTGGGCCGACAAAACTCATTGTACCACGCAAGACGTCAATAAACTGCGGCAATTCATCCAGCTTATATTTCCTGATGAATTTCCCCGTTTTAGTTATTCTCGGGTCATCATCAGAAGTCGATGGCCCGCCTATTCTTTCAGCGTTCAAAACCATAGTCCGGAACTTAAACGTCCGGAATTCTTTACCCCCGAAACCGACCCTTACTCCCCTGTAAAATACCGCGCCGCCATCCTCGCGTTTTATAAGAATCGCTATCACAGCCAAAACCGGGCTGAGAATAACAAGCCCCGCGAAAGAAAAAATTATATCGAACGCTCTTTTTGATAACTTATACAATATCATTTCTATCCCTGTACACACCTCACGGTTCACTGTTTACACTTCATTTCTTCGTCCCGGCCGCGTAAATTATTTTATAATCCCTGCACACTTTATCTCTAACTATCTCCACGGGCTCCGCGTAAAACGCCATTTCTTCATAAACCTCCGTGGGCAAAGGCATCAACTTCCCCATGAACATCCTCTTTAAATACGCCCTCGCTTTCAAACTTCCAGGTATCAAGTTGAATTTCACCGCGGCCTTTTTGATCAGGGATACAGTTTTGTCTTTAGGCCCTCTGGCTCGAGTCAGGAATCCGCCGTAAAAAGACACATTTTTAAATCCATCACTCAAAAGCTCCGATAATTCAGGCACGGAAAAATACTTGTGCGTATACGGCGACGGGTGAAAATCCTCCCAATCCTTGTTAACACTGCAAACCATAAGCACGCCATTTTTCCTCAACACCCGTTTAGCCTCGGAAATAAACCTCGAAGGCTCGCGAAGATAATATATAGCTTCAAGCATAAAAATTAGATCCATACTATTGTCAGGGAAAGAAAGTTCATGCGCGTCCATCCAGGATATCTCTATGTTATCCCGGCCTTTATACAGCTTTTTAGCAAGGGCGATATTCTTATCATCCACATCTATGCCAACCGTTCTTTTAGCTGTTTTAGAAATATAACCAAGCCCCACCCCGCTCCCGCAGGCAACCTCAAGAACATCCTTTCCTTCAGCAAAGGATTTAACAAAACGATATCTTTGATAGATCCTTTCGAGCTGTTCTTTCGAAGCTTTATCTCCAGGAGCCTCTGTTACACTGGCGTAATTCATTTTCTGTATTTTTTCGGACATCTGCCTGTCTCTCATCTCCCCGTCTAAACCCGTCACTATTTTCCGTGTTTCTCTCTTAAAAATAAACTTTTCAATAATCCAAAAATAGATCCTGCCCCATAGCTTATATGTAGAGAAAAAAATATTATTGGCAAA
>JBDRAX010000216.1:0-4669 GCA_043823375.1 Candidatus Omnitrophota bacterium
AACACCGACCGGATTTACTCCCTTTCCCTGCATATCCCGGATCTCCTTATTTTTAACTTCTCTGGAAGAGTTGGCTATATCAGCTGTCTTATTCCGAAGACCCGCGAGCCCGTTCCCTGATCCCCCTCCGGTGACCGCTACGTGTTTACCGGGATTTTTCTCCGAATAAACCTCCGCCATTCTCTGCACAAGGTTTACCATGGTATCGGAACCCCTGACCTGCGGAACATTTTCCGCCATCGCCGTAAGCGCCATACCCGCGGTCATAAAAAAAATCATTATAGTCTCAGCGTACTTTCTCATCTTTCCTCCTTATTTTTTTCAGCTATTTCTCTTACATACACCATTAACAACGGTTTCGCGGCACACATTCGTTATGCGCGCGTTGAAACCCGATTTCACTCCCTTTGATACGCCCCCTTACCCGGTTACCGGTATATTTCCCCCCGCGTTGTCAGACTGCCCGTACGCGTTCGGACAGCCCGGAGTCGATAACTCGGAAGTCCTGAACAGTGATGACCCGTCTGGGAATCTGATACCCGAACTGCCCTTCGGAATACTTGCCACTTCCTGAAAAGTCATCCTGTCAATCACGGTTTTCCCGTCCCTGTCGACTATCAAAACAGGCTCGGACGACAATTTAAAATCCGTATGCAGATTACCCGCTGGGTCAGTCCTGTTCTTACCCGATGCAAATACCACCATAAAACTGCCCGGGCCTATTGAGACATCGGGAAAAGTCCACCTGGCAAGTTTTTTTTCATTATCAGTCAAATGCATACCCTTTAGATCTATTTTCCGCTCCGTAGTATTATACAGCTCTATCCAGTCCTGTTTTTCCCCATCCTCATCCTCGATTTTCCCACCGCTTGAAGCGACGACCTCATTTATTACTATATCCGCGGCGAAAGCTTTGGGATCTTCAAGGAATACCGCCTGTATCTTCATGCTCTCTTCCGGAGTGAAAGTATAAACCTGGTCAGTGATCCTTGCGCCGCCTATGTCAAAGTGCGAAAAACTGTATCCCCTGGAAGCGCTCGCGCGGATCTTAATAGGTATATTCGCGTACGTTCCGATTCCTGTCAGAGGAGTATTAAATATGCCTGTATCCATAAAGATACAACCGCCACCTTGGGGTATGACCGAAAATTCCATGTCGCTGTATCCGGAGAAACCGAAAAAATCCCGGATAAACATTCTCACAAACTTCGGCCTCACAGAAATATATTTCCTGAGATTCTCGACATTTTTTTTCCATTTATCTTTATCCATCAGCCCGCCGGCCCATTTTTCAAGGTGATATTCTATCCACGGGTCCATTTTTCTCTCGAGTTTATCTATGATGGAAAGAGCGTTCTCAGGGCTGAAAGGGCCGTTCAAAAACTCGTCGATCTTTCTTATAAACGCCAGTTTATATTCCTCTTTCTCTATGAACGCCGGGAAAAGATGCGTATCTTCCAGATAAACCAGCAGGGTATCATAATCCTCGCGCCACATTTCCAGGCCGAAAACAGAGTCAAAATCGAAACTATAGATATGGAAAGGGCCGGGTTTCTCCCCTTCACGGGCCTCACGCCAGAAACCGATATTATTCATCCCGAAATCGGTATTACACGCTATAACGTGAGCCGCCATCGAAGCTATAAAACTTTTTGGATCCAGTTGACTGCTGTCGGCAGGGTCTAATGAAATAAAATCATCTATCCCCTTTGTACTGCCGCTACGCTTCGCGCTTTCGGATATTTCTTCATACTCAACCGCCCCGTCCTCAAAATACCCCTTGTACACAACCTTGGCATCCTGCCTTATATGAACGGTACCTTCCCCCAGTTTATGGCGCTCGACCCGCATCCCCATATCGTTACGCACTGTGATAAGATCAACGTCCCCGCTTTTAACGGACGGGTTATTATCACTTATTCCCGTATTGTCTCTTTTTTCCCCTATGTTCATCATCCCGTAATTTTTACCGTTGATAAAAAAAAGAACAGGGCCGTTATCATCTCTTATTTCTATACCCTCCCGGCCTCTGACGATCTCGCAGAAAAGCGCGTTCCTTATCCCCATTGAAGGCAGGCATTCCGGATCATCAAGGTATCTTATCCCGTCCTGATTGTTGTTCCTGAGCTGAAAATGGCGGTATTCATCTATATTATTAGCCAGAAGTCTATATCTGAACTTGCTGTTCATGGGATCGATCGCGGGGTCCGCGCTTATCTTTAACGGCCTCATCATTACCTCCCGCGAACTTGCCCCGACTACCCCCATTGAAGCGTCCTGAGAAAATCCCTGGTTCCCTTTTTCGTCAAAATAAGATACATGCACCCTGACACTGTCCCTCAGCATATAGTCCTTGTAACTTACATCCCTGAAAAGCCCTCGCTGTTTATCCCACAGCTTTTCTTCTTCTGCGGCAACAGCCACTACAGCCATACCTTTATTGTCAAAATCGACAAAATAGGTTTGCCCTGAAGGCGGACTGGGAAGAAAACCCTTTTTCAAAGAAATAGCCCGTATTGTGGCATTACAACTGACGGTTACCGGCCCTGAATATATCTTTGACGCTACGGTAGGTTCGGAACCATCCATCGTATAATATATTGTGGAATCTTTTCCGTCCGTATACAGTTTTACACTGAACGGAGAAGGATAAAATCCGCCCCGGACGGAATATTTCACTACCGGAGAAAAAGCCGCCGAAGTATTCGCCTTTCCCGGAGTAACGGAAGGGAAATATACAAATTCTCCAGTAATAGCGTGCCTTCCAAAAGATACACCTTGCGGCAATTTTTCAATGGCAATACTATCCCGAAGAATTCCTCTGTCGTCTGACAGATAGACCCCTTTATCTTTCCCGGACAGTTTGAAATTCGCGTGTAAAACACCATCCGGATCAGTCCGGTCTTTTCCCGAAGCAAATACGACCAGATATTCTCCCGGTGAAATACTCCGTTCCGGGAATATCCACCTGGCCAAATTGTCAGGCTTATCGGATAACCCCCAGCCTTTCAGGTTTATATCTTTTTCCGTCCCGTTATATACTTCTATCCAGTCCGGTGAATCCCCATCCTCATCAAAAATCCATGTATTTGATCCAACTATCTCGTTTATAATCAGAGAGTTTTGCGCGCATAAACCTAAACCTCCAAGGTTCGCCATTAACGCGCACATAAAGAGAACTCTATAAAAATAGCTTTTTTTCCTCATGATGTTTTCTCTGTCTCTGATTGTTTTATTTTTGGATCTATTTTTAACATTTTGATGTGACAGTATTGTTACGACTTCGAAAACTTTGTTCAACATCGTTAAGGGAACTATCCGGAAGCGCTTATGAACAGGACAAATACAGGCTATGCAAGAAACTATCGGTAAAAACCGATTGGCTAAAACATCTTGCATATACACCCCATATTTGTTATAATCCGAGCTAATAGGATATATCCTGCGACGCGGGGTGGAGCAGAGGTAGCTCGTGAGGCTCATAACCTCAAGGTCGGCGGTTCGATTCCGCCCCCCGCAACCAAACTTATCCGGAGATACCCCCTTTAAGCGTTTGAAATGACCTCTTTTTGAATGCTATATATTTGCCTTAGCTTTTCTTTGCTGTATTCACGCGTGGCAGGCAGGATTTTCCACTGCCTTATCCCGTTTTTGTACGCGCTAATACCGCGAAAACTCATATTTATTAAGGACGCTTCTTTTTCTTCTGAAAAAGAAGAGATCATTATGGCAACTGTAAGCATTTCCAGTAAATACGCGTACTCCGCCTTTTCGCCGGAGACTTTCTTACCGAAAGCCCCGGGATCTATTCCCGCGAGAAACGCCCTTCTCCCGGCTTCTCCGCTTTTTATCCGGTCGTACAGCCCCTCTTCCACATCCTTCCATTTACAGAGCACAACAACATTGGAAAGCGGGATATTTCTGTCTTTTGTATGATCCGTTATCTCTTGCTCGAGTTTTTTCCCTTTCTGCCGTATGATCCTGATGTTGTACTTTCCCGAAAGCCTTTCCACTTCATTCACAAGGTCCTGAAACCCGTTCCCCGGGCCCTCTATACACTCCGGATCAATACCTATGACTAATTCCCCTTTTTTTTCAAGATCACGCGCCGTGGCCATAATCTTGTCCATAAAATCCACGGCTGAATCCGCGTATTTTTTCAGTTCCGCCGGCGTTTCTCCTCCTGTTTCCGTTTTTTTCCCGTTCTCTTTTTCATGGGGCTCCATGCCTGAACCCTGTTCATCCGCCCCGGGGGAAATACCCTCCATCTTTTCGAGTATACCGAGAACGCCTGAAAAAATTTCCGCGCTTTTCCCGTCATAATCGTCAAACGAGTCTTCTCCCTTAGAGGGCCTCATATAAGGGCCCGTTATTTCATTTTCGCCGAGATACTTAAGGGTTTCTATACACCATATAGCTCCTTTAATATGCCTAACCACTCCTTCCCGTAAAGCACGCGCTTTTTCAGGATAGAACGCCTCTATCCGGCCTCTCTTAGCGACTATCTCTTTCCAGGCCAGATTGTACTCACAGCATCTCTTCAGATCTTCCGAATATTTCAATATTTTTTCTACGACATAAAAAGGGATTCCCATACCGGGAGAAAAAAGTTCTATTATTTTCAGATTTATGAACTTTTTCCCTTTTTCCAGAATTTTTTCCGCTTCCG
>JBDRAX010000217.1:0-2029 GCA_043823375.1 Candidatus Omnitrophota bacterium
TGTCCTGCCCGCGAGCTTGTATGTGTTTACTTCCGTGTCCCCGTCGCTTATCGCGAAATATATCTTGCCGTAATCGTCTATTCCTAAATGATATGACGCTCCTATCGAATGATGCCCGTTTTTGTTCACTATTGTCCCGAATTTAGCGGGATTATCTACTTTTATCCACGCTGATATCGTGTAATCCGAAAATCCTATGTCCAGATCTTCATCATCCCTCACTTTTACATAATCGTCTATCCCGTCAAATGTCAGCACTTCCTCAAGCGCGCTTTCTGTCTCTGACTCTTCTTCCGCTCTTTCGCCTGCCTCGACTCGCGCTTGGAAGTATTCTATCTCCTGTTTTCGGCTTACATCGCTTGCCTGCTGTATGGCTTCTTCACGGAATGTTTCAGGCGTCTGGCCCGGGACTGTTTCCTGCTTAAGCGCGTCAAGCGGGACACTTACAGTCTCTCCGGCAAAGGCTATCTGATTCCATGTGAAAATTACGATCACAAGCATTGAGATTATTTTGTTTGCTATATTTTTGCTTGTTTTATTCATTTTATATTCTCCTTCGTCAATTCAATGTAGAAAATTTTCATGTATTTTGCTTCTTGGATTTTGTAATATTTGCAGTGCGGTTGATTTTTGTTGTTTAAAGCATAGATTAAAGTCAACAAATAAAGTATACAACAAATGCTATATTCAGTCAAGTAACTTTTTTATGTCTCATCAAAGCGCGCTTTTAAGAATTTTTCATAATAAAACTCTATACTTTTCGCATATGCATAGTTTCATTTTACACAATTATTGTTTTTTGTCAAATATTTTTTTATTTTTTTAGATAGGGCCGTGTTGTCGCTATTTTCACCCACTACCATAACACTAAAATGTCATATGAAATTTTACGCTGAAAGATAAAACTCGCGGGATCTCGCGCATATGTCGCGTATGAGTTCAATGCTGACCGGTTCCATTTTTGGAGAAACAACGAATTCGCGATTTTCGATCATTGTCTCAAGCTTTTCCCGGGTAACAGGATCCCCGGATATACTGTCGTAAAAATTTTTTATGGATATAAAGTCAGCGTCTGCGTACGCCATAAGGGTCAGAGTCACGCTTTCCAGTAGAGGCAGATAAACCGGCATATTTTCCGCCGGGCCTTCCGGGATATCGTCAAGCGCGGTTATCCAGGACACACCTTCATAGTCAGCGAACGCTGTCTTTCTTTTTTCCGGAAAAATACGCCGATATAAATTCGCCTGCCGGCATAAGATCATTATGTCTTCTTTCTTGATAGTTTCCGGAAGGCTGTTTAATTCTTTTAAAAGATTTCCGTTGGATACTTTCCCCCGAAGTATCCTGACGCGCGAAAAAACCGGGTCGCCCGACGTACGGATCAACCTGTCCAGTTCGTCAAAAAATTTATATAGCGCCATTATGTTAGGCCGCCATATTGCCCCGATATCCGTATCTATAGCTATGGCAATTTCTTTCAGCGGGTCTTTTTCAAGGGCCATACGCAAAGTATTTTTAAAGAGCGCCGCGCGGTGTTTTATTTCACGGTCTTCCTCCGGCAGTGTATAGCGCGGTTCATCGATATCAGGGATATCTTTCATGCGGACATCGGGATTATTCTGTTGTATATCGAAAGGGCTATCCGCGCCGGATGTACCGGAAAAATCATACTTAACGATTTCATCACAGTCAAAGTTATAATGATGCCGAAAGAAAACAATACTGTTACCATAATTGTATATGCAGGCGGCATTCGACAACCCGGGACATTCTCCTTCGGTATCGATCCTTTTCTGATATAAATATTTTCCATTCCGCTTTGCCACATGATAGATATGGCCGGCAGGGCTCAACATGAGCATACCCGGGCGCTCAAGATCCTTTGACACGAATAGAGCGTTAAAATGGTTCTCAACAGTAGGCAATATCTGCTCCGCGTAATCTCCCCTGTGTTTTATCCTCTCCATTTCGTTTTCCGCCCCCGGGCCCGAAACATCAGAAAAGATATGAATTGAAACTACGCCGTTAA
>JBDRAX010000218.1:0-3970 GCA_043823375.1 Candidatus Omnitrophota bacterium
CGGTATCGCGTTTTTAACTCTCAGTTTTACTTCTTCCGGGATATTATACTTACGGCGGAAAATGAAAAATATCGTAGCCAGCGCCACTAAAAAAACTATCACTACTATAGGTCCGAGATGGATCAGGAACTCGTTAAAGGAGAGGTTAGCCTGTGACCCTATGATGATATTGGGCGGGTCTCCTATAAGAGTCGCCGTCCCTCCGATATTGGACACGATAGCTTCCATGATGACAAAAGGCACAGGGGATATTTCCAGAAGCTGCGTGATCAGTATGGTCACGGGAACGATCATGATGATCGTGGTGACATTATCGAGAAAAGCTGACAATAGCGCCGTTACGGCCAGGAGAAGCATCATAATGATCAGAGGGTCGCCCTTGGCCCGTTTAGCTACACTTACCGCGGTCCACTCGAAAAACCCGGTTTTTGAAGTATATATACGCTTGTCATCATCCCCACGAGCAGAAAAATAACATTAAAGTCTATAGCCGCGATAGATTCGTCAAAGGTTATCAGTTTAAAAATGATAACGCATGAAGCCCCTAAAATAGCGACTATGGTCTTATTTATTTTTTCAGTTATAAGAAAAAAATAAGCGCAAGAAAAAACAATAATAGATAATAATGCTTTCATTGATTATGTTTTCCCGGGTTTTAAGTTAAAAAAATAATATTTTATCTATAATGCAAAACCTGTCGATAACACCTGCTAACCCTTGATCCTCGTCTACTACAAAAAGTTTTGATTTGTTTTTTACCGCCATTTCGAAAATAATTTCAATCAGGGTCTTATCCCCGGTAATAGGCTCCGTTCCGGAACAGTAGATGTCTCGTACCTTCAAATCCCGTTTTATATGGAAATATCTCTCAAACGGGTCTATATGCCTTACAAAAGAAACGGTATTAAGCTGGTTAAAAAAATCCGGCATACCGTATTTAAACACTTCCAGGCAGGAAATTTCTCCGCAAAACCTGTTCGCTGAGTCGACTACCGGAAGTATGTCAAACCGCCTGAGGTGCATCCTGCGCGTCACTTCCTCGACTGATGTGTCCAGGTGGACATAATCCATTACCGGACGGGCTATATCACGCGCGAGGATCTGTTCCGTAGCGCTTATACTGGAGTCTTTAAACCTCTCCAGGATCTTATCGATTTCCATCGGGTTTTCAAGTATCCCGGGGCCGTGGCCTGTTTCGCTCAGAAAGCGTATTATCGCCGCCATTGTCTGCAGTATTATGTAAGGTTCATCGTTCGAAGATATCATCAGGAAAACGAATTTTACAGGCTCGCCGTCCAGGCTGTTGAAATCGATACCCTCGCGGAATATCCCCATCGCCAGGGTGAAACTTCCCCATCCTTCGATCCTGGCGTGGGGAAAAGCAAGGCCGTTCCCTATACCTGTTGTCTGCAAGTTTTCACGCTTAATGACCGAATTATATACAGCTTCCCGGTCCATCGGATATTCCTGTTTCAGCTGGCGGGCGAACAGTTTATCCACCAGAGTATGTATGGCTTCTTCCTTGCAGGAGGCGCCGAGGTCCTGAAAAATAGATTCGCTGTTGAGGTATTTACTTATATCAATCATACGCCCGTATCTCCTCAAAATATTTGGCGGGGAAAAGCAGGTTCCTTTCCACCGCGAGAAGCAGCTGCATTATTTCTTCTTTATTTGACGCCTGGGTCAGGCTGGTGATAACACCGTCGGTCTGAAGCAGTTTTGATATCTTCGCTATTAACCTCAGGTGCACCACCATATTGGGAGCGCACGCCATAAAAAAAAGATGCACCTTCTGCCGGTCGGGCGCTGAAAACTCTATACCTTTTTTAGACCGCCCTAAAATAATATTGGGTTTTTTAAACAGCGCGCTATCGGGATTTCTGGGATGCGGTATCGCGATGCCTCCTCCCACGGCTGTACTGAGCATCTCTTCTCTCTTTTTGAGCTGGTCGAAAAGGACTTTTTTAGAGTCTGTAATACCGTTAGATACCGCGAGGCCAGCCAATTCAAGAAGTACTTCCCCGCTTGTACCCGCCTCAAGGCCCAGTTCCATCAGCGCGGGATCCATCAGCCTGGATAAAGGGATAATATGCTGCGTAGTCCCTATTATCATATCCAGATCGTTCCTGGGTGTGGACATGATCTCTCTCTGCATATATTTGTCTATCGTCGACAAATGGAACCGCCACTGGCTCCCTATTTTTACCCCTGGGATCTCTTTGTTTTGAGCCATTTTCAGTATGGTTTTCTCATTTAATTTCATATATTCCGCGAGCTCTTTTGTTGTCATTATCTTTTCGTATTCCACTTTTTTCTCCTGTCTTTAACTTACTTTAACTTATTTTACCCTATTTTCCCCTTTTTGTCAAATAGAGAGCGGTTGTAAAACTGCGCCTGAACCTGTACCCGGAGGATGGGCATACGCTCAATTTTGCACCCGTCAGGGGACTTGCTACAGACTCGCGAGCATGGATATTATACCTTTTCTTATCATCATGACCGCTATGGCGGCAAGGAGTAAACTCGTAATTTTTGATAATGCCCTGGATCCGGCTGTCCCGAGAAATCTTATCAGTATATCGGAAAATACAAAAGCTATACCCGCGAGCAGGACATTCGCGATCACAGCAAACAAAGTAGGAAAAAGGCCGTATTGGTCCATTGTAAGGATAGAAGTCGTAAGTACTGCCGGGCCCGCGATCAAAGGCGTACCAAGAGGCACTACTCCAAGCTCACTGCTCGGCAGCCTTCTCTTTTTGCCGGGAGAAACGAGGTCTATTATGGCTATCCAGAAAAGTACGGCTCCGCCGCCTACCATAAAATCACCTACAGTCACATTCAGGAAATTTAAAACGGCTCTTCCTAAAAAGATGAATCCCACGGCAAGGCCGCCTGCCGTAAGAATAGACTGCGCTATAACTTTCCGTTTTTCGGCCTTTCCGAGCCCTTCCGTAAGCGAAAGAAAAACCGGAAGCACCCCGATAACGTCCACCGCCACAAAGATCGGAATAAACGCCAGTAATATTTGTCTCATTTTTCCCCGCTTTAATTTATTTTTTTGATATTAAGTGCCCGGTAGAATAGCATACCCTTCTATTAATATAAAAGTCAAATTCGCGTTCCGGTTTTTCCACGGGATTTGAAACGAAGCATGCTCAGGGCGGGGCGCATGAAAAAGCTTTTTTCAGGTCAATCCCCGGACATTGTGGACAAAAGGGCGAGGTAATCGCATAAATGCCGGGTGATCAAAAAATTTTTCCGGCAATATTCCCTGCTGTTTTCTCCGATCCTGGCCGCAAGTGCCGTATTATTAAGCAAATACCTCATCCTGTACGCGCACCCTTCGATAGAATTCACGGTATATCCTGTGCGCCCGTACACGATCTGCGCGTTTATCCCTCCGACAGCACCGCCTATCACCGGTTTTCCTTTCAACATAGCCTCCGCCACAGTCAGGCCGAACCCTTCTCTGGTCGACTTCTGTATAACGATAGCGGCCGCGCGCTGAAGCGCGTTAATAGTGGTATTGGCGTCGGACGGCAGGTCAAGTATGAAAATTTCAGGGTCTTTGGACGCCGCGTCTTTTATCCGGCTTAAAACCTCCGCTCCCTCAGGGTCATCCGCGGCCCCGCCTCCGGCGAGCACAAGGATACAATCGTTATAATCTTTTACCATTTTGTAAGCTTCTATTACCCCGAGAGGGTCTTTGAACTTATCAAACCTTGAAACCTGTAAAAGCATGGGTTTTTCCCGCGGTATGCCGAATTTTCTGATCTCGTTATCTATCTCTTCGGGGCTTAACTCCCTGTTTTTTTCGCTCAGAGGATCGATCGACGGGTAGATCAGAAACTGCGGTATCGACAGTTTCTGCGCGAAACCTGGAAGCGAAAATATAGCCCCGTCATATCTGGACACGTAACTCTTCAGAAAATTCCATACTTTTCTCTGCGGCCTTGATATGTCTATGTGG
>JBDRAX010000219.1:0-2687 GCA_043823375.1 Candidatus Omnitrophota bacterium
GCTTCACATCATCAAGGTTAAATCCCCGGTAAAAACTCGAATAAAAAGGTTTGGCGTATATTTTCTTTTTCCTGTAACCCTCGATCGTTTCACCGATCAGGCGTATATGCTCAGGGGTAGTACCACAGCACCCTCCTACTACATCTATCCTGTATTTTTCCACGAAACGGGCCACAATATCAGCCATATCCCGGGGAGCAAGAGGATACTCCGTTCTTCCGTCAACCTCGAACGGCAGACCCGCGTTAGGGACGCAGGAAACATACGCCGGGCAATTCTCACCCAGCCATGATATCACGTTTTCCATCTCGACCGGCCCCGTACTGCAATTAATCCCTATGACATCAGCTCCCAGATACCCCATTACCGCCGATACCGCGGATATCTCCGTCCCCAGAAGCATGCGCCCGTTATTCGCCAGAGTGCACTGCGCCATAAGGACAAGGTCTTTACGCCTGTCTTTAAGCGCCGCTTTTGCCCCTGTAAGCGCGGCCTTCATCTCGAGCAGGTCCTGGCCTGTCTCTATAATAAGCGCGTCAGCTCCTCCGTCTATGATACCCAGGGCCTGTTCAAAAAATATGTTCTTCAATTCCGCGTATGAAATAGCTCCAAGCACAGGGTCGGTAGACGATGGGAGTTTCCCCGTAGGGCCCATACTGCCTATGACATAACGCCCGCGCGACGGGACGGAAAATTCGTCCGCGGCAGCCCGGGCAAGGCGCGCCGACTCGAGGTTAATGTCGTAGACTTGCCCCTTAAGCCCGTATTCCGCGAGTTTAAGGGCGTTGCCGCCGAAAGTATTGGTCTCGACAG
The DNA here is from genome assembly GCA_043823375.1 of Candidatus Omnitrophota bacterium. GTDB lineage: Bacteria > Omnitrophota > Gorgyraeia > Tantalellales > Tantalellaceae > JBDRAX01. The sequence goes on from JBDRAX010000219.1 coordinate 814, forward strand.
CGTCACTCCCCGCGTCAAGATAGTCCCTGTGGATCCGGGAAATAAAATCCGGCCGGCTGATCGAAAGGTATTCCATGCACCCCGCGCGGCCCCCGAAATATTCATCGCTCAATCCGAGAGACTGGGCGTATGTCCCGAACGCGCCGTCTAAAAGCACAAGTTCTTTTTTTATCTTTTCCCTTAAAGTATCTATCATTTCATCACAACCCCTGTCCGCAACGCGAAAAATAACGGGCGTCAAACCCGGTTTTTCACGCTTAATGTATCAGATCCTGTCCGCGTCAGATGACTTTATCCACCCGACTTTTCCATCCTGGCGCCTGATCTTGTACCAGTCGTCTTTAGCGTTTACGACATTGACTTTCATCCCTTCATACAAAGTAAAGAACCTTGTAGCCGTATCAAACGGCCCGAACAAAGCCTCTGTCGAAGGCGCCACGATAACCGCGCATGTTTTTATCTCATTTATTTTCCGCGCTATTATAGCCAGATTCAATCCCCCGGCAAGGAAGAGCGCGCAGGCTGTTATTATCAAAACACGCCTTAAACTGTAAAATACCGCCGCGAGCAGAAGAGCTATCAGCAGTAATACATATACCCCTGAAGTTATTAACGTAAGTTCATTCAAGGTAAAATAACAGGCGTACTCCTTCAACCGGAGCCGTGCCCATATACCGTCCTCATCCGGAAGGCGCCCTGTAATAAGCTGTCTGGCAAACCGGTAATTTACCTCAAGATCAGCGTCACGCGGCATGAACCTCGCGGCCAGCTCGTAATTCCTGACAGCCTTTCCGATTCGGCCTGATTTAAAATACGCTCCTGCCAGGTTATAGTACAGAGGCCCGCTCTCGTATCCCTTATCCGCCATCTTCTCATAAGCCTCAACCGCGCTGTCATACTGGCCTTGTTCATAATAGTCGTTGCCTCTTGAGAACAGCCTCTCCGGGCTGACATCATCGCCTTCGCACCATGCCGCCGGCCCGGCCGAAAAGAAAACAAAGCTTAAGGCGCAAATCCCGAACAGATTTCTTAAAAACATATTTTTTCCCTGTTTTTCCGGCAATGCCGGCCCGGTATACCCGAATTCCGTTAAAGCTTTAAGCGGTTTTTAAAAAGAAAACAAAATCCCGGTGGGAGACCCCTCTTAATATCAGCAGGCCCCGCGTCAATAATCATACTGTATGTCCCAGATATCCCTGGCATATTCCCGGATCGTCCTGTCACTCGAAAATTTTCCTGAAGAAGCGGTATTAATGATCGATCTCTCAGTCCATTTATCATAGCCACGAAAAAGATCCGCCGCTTTTTTCTGAGTAGCAAGGTAATCATTAAAATCCGCGAAAACCATGTACTCGTCATTCCACAGCAGGGAATCCCATAAAGGTTTAAAAAGTTCTCTGTCAAACTGCGACAAAAAACCGCTCTGCATAAGATCAATAGCTTCTCTTAAAAGAGGGGATCTTTCGAGATATTCCCGGGGATTGTATCCGTTCCTTTTTATTTCCGCTATTTCATGCGCTTTATGGCCGAAAATGAAAATATTTTCTTCACCGACCTCTTCCGCTATTTCTATATTAGCCCCGTCCCATGTGCCTATGGTCAAAGCGCCGTTAAGCATGAACTTCATATTCCCCGTCCCTGAAGCTTCTTTTCCGGCTGTAGAGATCTGCTCGGAAAGGTCGCTCGCCGGGAATATCCGTTCAGCTATGGAAACACAGTAATTTTCGAGAAAAATGACTTTGAGTTTTTCGCATACCTCAGGGTCACCGTTTATTACATCAGCTATACTGCATATGAACTTTATTATCAGTTTAGCCATGGCGTAACCGGGAGCCGATTTTCCCGCGAAAACGGCTGTCCTCGGGACAAAATCC
>JBDRAX010000220.1:0-15015 GCA_043823375.1 Candidatus Omnitrophota bacterium
ATATATCATTATTTATGTTAACTTTAACCATTAATTATTGCATGGTCAGAGGGATAAAGAGGTATATATATGGGTAGTTTAACTCTGGGAATAATAGGCTGTGGTAATATGGGCAGCGCAATTGTTAAGGGTTTAATCAAAAAATCTATTTTACCCTCTGCTTCTATCTTGTTGTATGATAAAGAGATAGATAAAATGCGCGGTTTGGCCGCCGAGACCGGATGTTTATCCGCGGATATTTCAGGCATCATAAGTAAAACTGATATTATCCTCCTGGCTGTAAAACCTCAGAATTTTGACGAGATCTGCGGGGTTTTAGCGGAAGGAAGCGCTATTGAAAAGCGTACTATTATTTCTGTTATGGCAGGTATCAGGATAGCGGCAATTAACCGTAAATTGGGCGATAAAATCCCTGTTGCCAGAGCGATGCCCAATATGGCGGCATTTGTCGGAGAGAGTATTACCGGGGTTTCCTATAATGATTTTGTTTCCAGGCGGGGAAGTATAGAAAGTATTTTTTCATCCATAGGCAAGGTTATAGTAGTAGAGGAAAAACTGATGGATGGCGTGACCGCTGTATCCGGTAGCGGCCCGGCTTACTTTTTTTACCTGGCTGAATGTATGATCGATGCCGCTGAAAAAGCCGGATTCGGGCAGGATACGGCAAGAGAGCTGGTTTTGCAGACCATGTACGGCGCTTCGCTTTTAATGCGGAGTTCTGACTGTTCTCCGGGTGAATTGATAAAAAAAGTCGCTTCCAGAGGCGGGACAACGGAGGCCGCGTTGTCTGTCATGGATAATAACGGGATGAAGAAGATCATACTGGATGCCATAGATATGGCGAAAAAACGTTCTGAAGAATTATCGGGGGGATGATAATATGTTCATTTTTTCAGAATTACTGCACAGCCTGGCTTTATTGTTATCTCTTCTTTTTAACATCATATATTTTGTGCTTGTTCTGCGGATCGTTTTATCCTGGGTGGGCGCTGACCCTTCTAACGAGATAGTAAGGGTAATATACGCGGTATCTGAACCTCTTTTAGCGCCGTTTCGGAGGCTTCCGCTTCAGGCCGGCGGGATGGATTTTTCCCCTATAATAGTTTTTATTTTGTTAAGTGTCCTGAAAAATTTCATGGTAAATATTATTTACCAGATAGCGTACAGGCTGGGATGATCGGGCGGGTACAGTATGAGGATCGATATAAAAGTTTTTCCCAAGTCGTCCAGGGAAGAAGTTGTAAGAAAAGACGGTATGATAAAAGTTTACGTTAAAGCCGCTCCTGACAAGGGAAAAGCCAATAAAGCTGTTATTGAGCTTATCGCCAGGGAGTACGGGGCGAAAAAAAGTAATGTAAGGATACTTGCCGGCGAAACCGGCAGGAACAAAACTGTGGAGGTATCTGAATAATGGGTAGAATAGGCATAATCGGGGGAAGCGCGCTTTATCATATTGACGGCATGGAAATACGGGAAAGAAAAAAAATATCAACCCCTTTCGGGGAACCTTCAGATGAATTTGTTATCGGCAGGATGTCAGGGAAGGAAGTGGTTTTCCTCCCAAGGCACGGCAGGAACCATCACCTGCTCCCTACGGAGATAAATAATAAAGCCAATATTTACGCTTTTAAAGTGCTTGGGGTTGACCGGATCCTCTCTGTGGCGGCAGTAGGGAGCCTTAAGGAAGAAATACGGCCTCTGGATGTACTGCTGGTGGATCAGTTTATAGACAGGACGAACCAGGCCAGGAAAAGTACATTTTTCGGAGAAGGTGTTGTCGCTCATATCGCGTTCGCGGAACCGGTTTGCCCGGAACTGAGAAGCGTTATCTATAAGGCGAATCATTCACTGGATATAAAGATCCATGACAGCGGAACTTATATCAATATGGAAGGCCCGGCTTTCTCGACAAAAGCTGAGTCGTATCTTTATAAAAGCTGGGGTGTGGATGTTATCGGGATGACGAATCTGCCGGAGGCGAAACTCGCGAGGGAAGCCGGTATATGTTACGCTACCATGGCGATGATCACGGATTATGACTGCTGGTATCTTGGGGCGGAAGTAAGCACCGTATCCGTGGAAATGGTAATTGAAAATCTGAAAAAGAACGTTGACATAGCTAAGGTTATGATCAAGAACGCGATTGAAAATATGCCGGAGATCAGGAAATGTAACTGCGCTGAGACTTTACGCAACGCGATTATCACTCCTAAGGAGGCTATTCCCAAAGCGACGCTGAAAAAGATCAGCCCGATAGTCGAAGGTTTTTTATGACGGATTTATCGCCTGGCGTATGGATCTTTACGCGGTGAGACTTTTAGATCAAATAAGGTGAAGGACTATGAACGAGCGGAAACCGGGATACAAAGAAACACTTAATCTGCCGAGGACTGATTTTCCTATGAAGGCTAATCTGCCCCAGCGGGAACCTGAGACTATAAAAAAATGGTCGGGAATGGATGTTTACGGAAAAATAACTGCCCGGAGAAAACCATCCGGCAAAAGTTTTATCCTGCATGACGGCCCGCCGTATGCCAACGGGCATATACATATGGGGCATGTCCTTAATAAGACGCTTAAGGATATATACATTAAATATTTTACGATGAAAGGTTTTTTCGCGCCCTATGTCCCGGGGTGGGATTGTCATGGACTTCCTGTTGAACACCAGCTTTTTAAAGAGCTTAATATTACAAAGCATGATATAGGGCAGGTCGAGTTCCGCAAAAAGGCGTATAAATACGCTATGAAATTTGTCCGGATCCAGGCTGAAGAGTTTAAGCGCCTCGGGGTATTCGGAGCCTGGGATGATCCTTATCTGACCCTTACAAAGGACTATGAAGCGGATATTCTTCTTGTACTGGCGGATTTGTATGAAAAAGGCTATATTTATAAAGACCTTAAACCCGTTAACTGGTGCGGCCCCTGTGAAACCGCGCTCGCGGAAGCGGAAGTCGAATATGAAGAAAAAAATTCGCCGTCTATCTTTGTGAAATTCCCGGCGCAGAGGCAGATGGACGGCAGGGATATCTTCTTTGTTATATGGACTACGACCCCTTGGACTCTTGTATCGAACGCGGCCGTAGCGCTTCATCCTGATTTTGAATATTCTTTCGTAACCGCGGGAGACGAGGTCTGGATACTTGAAACCGGCCGGATCCCCGTGGTTATGGAAAAAGCCGGTATCAGGGAATACGGCATAGTCTCTGTTAAGAGCGGCGGCAGGATAGTCGAAGAATTTAAAACAGCCCGGCATCCTTTTCTCGACAGGGACTCTGTGCTGGTTTTAGCCGATTATGTTACTAAAGAAGACGGGTCCGGCTGTGTGCACACAGCCCCCGGGCATGGACAGGACGATTTTATAACCGGGAAAAAATACGGGCTTCCGGTGATCATGCCCGTAGACGACACGGGAAGATTCACGCGTCTCGCCGGTGAATTCGAGGGCGCGAAGGTTCTGGAAGCCAACAGCCGTATAATAGATAAACTGCGTTCCGTTAACGCGCTTATTTCCGCTGGAAGTATTACCCATTCTTATCCGCATTGCTGGAGGTGTAAAAATCCTATCATTTTCAGGGCCACGGAACAATGGTTCATGAGTATGGATTACATGGACCTCAGGCGGAATATGGTGCGCGCTATCGAAAATGACGTGGAATGGATACCCGCGGGGGGGAAGGACAGGATATCGGCAATGGTAAGTACCCGTCCTGACTGGTGTTTATCGCGCCAGAGATATTGGGGCGTGCCTATCCCCGCTTTTAAATGCGTTTCCTGCGGGGAGTCTTTTACAAGTACCGCTGTCATAAACAAAGTTTCGAGCCTTACGCGTCAGAACGGCGCGGATGTCTGGTTTGAAAAGCCGGTTGAGGAACTTATCGGAAGAGAAACCGTATGCGCGAAATGCGGAGGCAAAGAGTTCAAAAAAGAGGATAACATACTCGATGTATGGTTTGATTCCGGCGTAAGCCATAAAGCGGTACTTGACGCGAGGCCGGAACTTTCTTTTCCCGCTGATCTGTATCTTGAAGGCTCAGACCAGCATAGGGGATGGTTCCAGGCCGCGCTTATAACTTCCATGGCGTCAAAAGGGCGCCCTCCGTACAGAAAAGTTCTTACGCATGGCTTCGTGGTGGATGGCGAAGGAAAGAAAATGTCAAAATCCATAGGCAATGTGATAAGCCCGGAGGATATTATGCGCAAGTACGGAGCTGATATATTGCGCCTGTGGGTGGCTTCAAGCGACTATGAAGGCGATATAAAGCTTTCATCTGAGATACTGGAGCGCCTGGCTGACGGGTACCGGAAAATACGCAATACATTCAGGTTCCTTCTTAGCAATCTGTATGATTTCACCCCTGAGTCTGATCTGCTTGGACCGGAGGCGCTTTCTCTTACGGACAGGTGGATGCTGTCAAGGCTCTACTCTCTGCTTAAGGAGATAAACGAATATTATGAAAAATGGGAGCTGCACAAGGTATACAGGGCCGTATATAACTTTTGTGTGTTCGAGGTGAGTTCTTTTTATCTTGACGTTTCGAAAGATATATTATATATTTCGGCTCGGGATTCAAAAGAAAGAAGATCCGTGCAAACCGTTTTATTCAGGATCTTAGGGATACTTCTAAGGACGATCGCTCCCATTCTGTGTTTTACGGCGGAGGAAGCCTGGGGTTACTATTCTTTCAGCGGCAGGGAGGAAAGCGTGCATATGTCAGCGTGGCCTGACATTGAGAACGATATGCGCGGATGGGAAGATCCGGAGCTTGACAGAAGGTGGAAAGATATCCTGGAAATAAGAGAAAGTGTTATGAAGTTTCTTGAATTGAAAAGGCAGGACGGGTTAATCGGCAGTTCTCTGGAAGCGTCCATTGCCATATATTCCGGGGATAGCGCCATGATGGGGTTTATTAAAGAAAACATAATATTTTTCCCGGCGCTTTTTAAAGTGTCACAAGCGGATTCCCTGGATATGGAGAGTGACGGTATGATGGATGTGCCGGGGTATCCCCTTAAGATCGGGATCAATAAAGCCAGGGGTGCTAAGTGCCAGAGGTGCTGGAATTTTAGTGAGACTGTGGGGTCGAGTAATGAACATTCGGATTTATGTGACAGGTGTTATAATATAATCACTGAAAGGAGCCGTTCTGATGGTAAGTAAAAAAAATACAGGGAAGAAAAAGGCGTATTCTAAAAAAGAATTAGAATCCGTGCGTAAGGAGCTGCTTCAGAAGAAAGCCCGGATTCTGCAGGAGATAATCAGCCTTCAGGGAGATTCTGTGAATAAATCGCTTAAAGATGTTTCCGGGGACTTATCCGGGTATTCTTTTCATATGGCGGATATGGCGACGGACCTGTATGACAGGGAGTTCTCTCTTGAGCTGGCGGAAGGGGAAAGAAACCAGTTATACGCCCTGGATGAGGCGATCAAAAGGATAGACGAAGGTTTATATGGGGAATGTGAAGCCTGCGGATGCACGATCACGAAACAGAGGCTTCAGGTAATGCCACAGGCAAAATATTGTATCAAATGTCAAGAACATCAGGAAAAATCTCAGCGCAGGTAATAACAGGCTATTGTATAGTCTTTGTGATGCTGTTATCAGACCAGCTCTCAAAATTTCTCATTATGAGGCTGGTGCCGCATGAAAACAGCGTTCCTGTTGTCAGTAATGTTTTTCATATAACGCTTATCTATAACACGGGAGCGGCTTTTGGGATCTTAAAAGGGCATCCAGTTTTTTTTACCGCTGTATCTGTACTGGCGGTGATTATAATTAACTATTTCATTCTGTTTAAGCAGCGTGTTCTGACAGGCGGTGAGAAGGCGGCTTTGTACATGATCCTTGCCGGTACATCGGGTAACCTGATAGACCGTTTAAGGTTCGGGTATGTTGTTGATTTTTTTGATTTCAGGATATGGCCGGTGTTTAATATGGCTGATTCTTTCATTACTATAGGAGCGTTTCTCCTCGGATGGTCTCTTTTTTACGGGAATAGCGCGCGGCGGGCGGCTCCGGGATCGAAAGAAGTAAAGGAAGCAGCGGATAAAAATGCATAGAATATTGTTTCAGGCCGGGCCGTTCACTTTATACACTTACGGTTTTTTTGTGGCTTTGGGCTTTTTGCTCGCGATGGTGCTTATCGGCCGGGATTCAAAAAAAATCGGGCTGGAAAAAAATAAGGTCTTTGACTGCTTGATCGCGGTACTGATCGGCGGGCTCGCGGGCGGAAGACTTCTTTTTGTGATCCTAAACTGGCATTTATTCAGAAATGATATCGCGCGCATAGTGATGATAAATGAAGGCGGGATGGCTGTTCAGGGAGCCATGTTAATGGGAGTACTCTCGGGTGCGGTTGCCGCGCGCGTAAAAAGAATACCGTTCTGGAAAACAGCGGATCTATTCGCTCCTTATATGGCTTTAGGGCAGTCAGTAGGCCGCGTAGGCTGCTTCATGAACGGGTGCTGTTACGGTAAAGCTGTCAGTTCAGGTGTACGCGTAACTTTTCCGGGTGATGAGGTAAGCAGGATACCTGTACAGCTATATTCCAGCTTTTCACTTTTAGCTATATGTATTATTCTGCTTTTGCTGCGGAAAAAAAGATACTTTGACGGTCACGCGTTCGCGCTTTATCTTCTTCTGTATTCAGTTTACAGATTTTTTATGGATTTTATGCGCGCGGATAATCCGCCGGTGTTCGGTAGTATGAGCCTTTCGCAGATAATAAGTATAGGTACTTTTTTTACCGGTATAGCTCTGTATATGATCTTGAGGCGTTACAGCCTCCTGAATAGAGATGGAGAATATACACAGCTTAAAACCAGGGATTAACGGAGACTGGTAAATATGGAAGATCTGAAATTTGTTATTACACGGGATGAAGCCGGGGCCAGAGTGGATAAATATCTGGCGGATAAACTTGGTGAAGATTACTCCAGGACGTATGTAAAATATCTCATGGATAACGGGGCCGTTCATGTCAACGCGGCAAGTGTCAAGCCGCATTATGCCATCAGGGAAGGGGATCAGGTGGAATGCGTTCTTCTGCCGTCGCCGGACATAGACCACGTTATACCGGAAAATATACCGATTGAGATCTTTTATGAGGATGATGATATCATAGTTGTAAATAAACCAGCGGGTATGGTCGTGCATCCGGCCGCTGGCAATAAGACGGGAACACTTGTTAACGCTCTTTTATACCATTGTAAAACACTGCCGGAGACCGGGGATGAGTTGAGGCCCGGGATCGTACACAGGCTTGATAAGGACACTTCCGGGGTTATTGTTATCGCCAAGAGTGCCAGAGCGCACAGTTCTCTGTCGGAACAGTTCCAGAACAGGGCGGTTAAAAAGAGTTATCTTGCTATTGTAAAAGGCCGGGTCGAAATGGATAACGGGATAATAAATGTGCCCGTCGCGCGGCATTCGGTTGACAGGAAAAAGATGGCGGTAGAGTTTTCCGGCGGAAAAGAAGCTGTTACTGTATATCATGTTTTACGGAGATATAAGAATTTTACGTTATTACGCCTTGATCTTCTGACCGGCAGGACGCATCAGATACGTGTGCATATGAAATACCTCGGGTGCCCTGTATTGGGTGATAAAAAATACGGTACGGCCCCGGGGATAGACAGGCAGGCGCTTCACGCGGAAAAGCTTGCTTTTTTGCATCCGGATACGGGGAAGTTGATGGAATTCACTTCGCCTTTACCGGACGATATGCGCGGTCTTCTGGAACAGGGAGATAACGCGCCGGTCTAGCGGCGGGAACTGTAGCTTGATCTCGCGTTACAGGGAAAGCGAGCCGCGGGCGGACGCTCTTCGAAGGTGAAACGCGGTGAGAAAAAACTGGAGATAAAGATGTCTGACATTTGCTGGAAAATAAAAAAGGCGGAGGCCGGGTTAAAAGGCGAATTGACCGTGCCGCCGGATAAAAGTATTTCACACAGGGCTGTAATGTTCAGCGCGCTGTCTGAGGGGACATGCCGCGTGGAAAATTTTCTCTCAGGCGAAGATTGCCTGAGCACATTGAACGCCTTTCGCGCGCTCGGTACGGATATAACGCGTAACGGCGGTACTGTAACAGTTAAGGGGAAGGGCCTTAAGGGTTTAACAGGGCCGTCGGGAGAATTGTACCTTGGCAATTCAGGTACTACCATGCGCATCCTTTCCGGGATACTCGCGGGGCAATCTTTCTCTACTGTTTTAACCGGAGATGAATCATTGTCCGGGAGGCCCATGCGGAGGATCATTGATCCGCTTACGCGTATGGGTGCTGAGATCGAGTCCGCGGGGGGAAAAGGATTCCCTCCATTGAAAATAAAGGCCAGGAGCGGGCCGCTTAACCCCGTGAATTATATTTTGCCCATGGCCAGCGCGCAGGTGAAATCATGTATTCTTTCCGCGGGCTTATACGCGGACGGGATTACTAAGGTTACAGAACCTTTTCAATCGAGGGATCATACCGAACGTATGCTTGAGTATTTTTCAGCGGATATCAGAAGAGATGGCCTTACTACGGCTATCAGAGGGTTAAACGCCCTCAAACCCCTGGATATAAGAGTCCCTGGAGATATTTCGAGCGCCGCGTTTTTTATAGTGGCCGCTCTTATCGTAAAGGGTTCTATGGTCATACTGAAAAATGTGGGGCTTAATCCAACGCGTGTCGGACTTATCAATGTATTAAAGCGCATGGGGGGGAGAATAAATATTCTGGATATGCGGGAAGCTCTTGAGCCCGCGGGAGACCTTGAGGTTAGATATTCAGAGCTTCATGGTACAGTCGTCGAAGAAGAAGAGATACCTCTTCTGATAGATGAGATCCCTGTTCTTACAGTCGCGGCAGCGAGGGCTGAGGGAGATACCTTGATAAAAGGCATAAAAGAGCTTAAAGTGAAAGAAACCGACAGAGTAAAAAGCATTTCAGATAATCTTTTACGTACGGGCGTGGATATAGGAGAGGAGAATGACGTTTTATGTATTTCCGGCAATAAGGCATCCTTAACGGCCGCGGAATTTGACAGCTATGGAGATCACAGGATAGCCATGAGCATGGCTGTCGCCTCTTTAGTTTCTGATGGGACTTGTATCATAAAGAATACCGCGTGCGCGGATACTTCCTATCCGGGGTTTTTTCCGGATTTGATAAAGGTAGTGGGATAGACAGCCCTGCGCGCGAATTGACGATTTTTATATATTTTAGTAAGTACCCAAAAACAATAAATTGCTTATGCGTATAGTTTTATGGAAACCCGGGAAAAATACAAAAAAGATTTGACAAAGGTTTTTATATTTGATAACATTTGATAAAACAATATAAAATGTAAATATTAACCTTCCAAAAACCTGAAAATAAAAGCGAAAATTTATGATTAAACAATTTTTGGCAAAAACCCTCGATAACTTATTAGGAATGTTTTCAAGTGACATGGGTATTGACTTGGGTACTGCTTCTACACTTGTTTATTTGAAAAATGAGGGTATTGTGCTTTGTGAACCGTCAGTTGTCGCGATAGAGGCAGGGACTACAAATGTGCTGGCTGTCGGCGAAGAGGCTAAGAGGATGCTCGGCCGTACTCCCGGTAATATCGTAGCTATAAGGCCTATGCGGGACGGTGTTATCGCTGATTTTGAAATTACTGAGAGCATGCTCAGATATTTTATAAAGAAAGTACACAATTCCAGGCGCTTAGTGCGGCCTCGTATTGTTATTGCCATCCCTTCAGGCATAACAGAAGTTGAGAAACGGGCTGTCAGAGATTCCGCTCTTCATGCCGGAGCGCGGGAAGTATTTATGATCGAAGAGCCTGTCGCGGCTTCTATCGGTGTGGGGCTCCCGATCCAGGACCCTTCGGGAAACATGGTCATAGATATCGGCGGGGGTACAACCGAAATGGCTGTAATATCGCTGGCAGGTGTTGTCTATTCAAAGTCTATACGTATTGGCGGCGATGAACTGGATGAGGCGATAATAAACTATCTCAAGAGGACCTATAACCTTATGATAGGGGAAAGGACCGCGGAAGAGATAAAAATACGGATCGGTTCAGGGTATCCCATGGAAGAAGAGCTGACGATGGAAGTCAGGGGACGGGATCTTGTAGCCGGCCTGCCGAAAATGGTATCAGTTACAAGTGAAGAAGTAAGAGAAGCTTTATCGGAGCCTATCGCCCAGATAGTCGAGGCTGTAAGGATAACGCTTGAAAGGACACCGCCGGAACTTTCCGCGGATCTTATAGAAAAAGGTTTAATACTGGCTGGGGGCGGGGCGCTCCTTCGTGGTTTGGATAAACTAATTGCCGAAGAAACAGGCTTACCGGTCCATATAGCGGATGATCCGCTGACTGCCGTGGCTCTGGGGACAGGAAAAGTCCTCAGTGAACTCAGATACCTGAAACGGTTGGCTGTGGCTCCCAGGCTTCAAAAATAAATAATATTTGCTCAATGTGCATAAAATATTCAATAAAAAAAGAATCTGGACTGCTGTAACATTTACTTCCGCGCTTTTGTTGTTGCTTGTTTTCTATCCTTCGTTTTTTACAGGCCTCAAAAATTTATTTCTCAGGTTTTTTTTGATCCCGGTCAGATACTGTACTTCCGCTGGCGAGTACTTCTCTTCAAAAAAGGCCCTTTTCGAAGAGAACAGTCAGCTTAGAAAAAAGATAGCGGAGATATCTCTTGAATTGAACCAGATAAAAGAAGTATCCGCGGAAAACGGCCGGTTAAGGGCATTGATGGAATTCGAGAAAAAAACTAAGTTCAATACGGTTTCAGCGGAGGTTATCGCCAGAAATCCGAATGACTGGATAGGGTCATTTATAATCAATAAAGGGGCTAAAGACGGCCTGAAGGAAAATTCCGCGGTATGTTCTTCTGCGGGATTGCTGGGAAAGATAACAGAACTTAACGATAACAGCAGTTCAGTCATGCTTATAACTCATCCCGGGTTCAGGGCGGGAGGCATGCTGAGGGACAGCAGGATAAACGGAGTGGTAGCTGGAGCCGGCAAAGGCCTGGTAAAAATGTTTTATATTCCCGTGGATGCGAATGTCGCGGAAGGAGCGGAGGTTATTACGTCCGGGTACAGTACTATATTCCCGGAAGGGATAAGCATCGGCAGGGTAATATCCGTGGACAAAGGGAAGACGGGTTTGTTTAAATGCGCGTTGATAAAACCTTCGGCAGATCCGTTCACTCAGGAAGAGGTGCTCTGTATTAAATAAGATCTCGAAGTGGGCCTCGGGCTGATAAGCGCGGGCGCTATGGATCGTTCCCGGCTGATCCCGCGTTGAGACTATGTTTCAGGATCAAATCTTTTTTCTGGATTACCCGCAAAGGCGTTTTAACGTTAACGGAAAAATATGAAAAGTATTATAAGGCTTTATCTTATCCTCGTGCTCTGTGTTTTTATACAGACAGTGCTTGTGAGGAGATCTTCCTGGTTCCCGGATATTATTCTGCTAGCGGTTGTTTTTTCCGGGATATTCGCGGGCGGGTTAAGATGCCTGTTTTTTTCCTTTGTGGCGGGGCTTTTTCGGGGAGCTTTGTCATCGGGTACATTATTTCTGGATATTATTATTTTTCCTTTTGTCGCGATAGTGTCATCTCTCTTGTCAAAAATGTTTTACAGGCAGAATCCGGCAGTCCAGGTCTTGATAGCCATGGCCGCGGTTTTTGTGGTTGTTGTAGCGCAGACGTTGTATCTCAATATCGTAAATGAAAATAACCTGGAAATATCCGCGGTCTTGATGGAGAGTTGGAAACCTTTGATGGTAACGGTATTTATTTCACCGTTATTTTTCAGTTTTGTCAAGCTGGCGCTTGGTATGGAGGATTAGATGGCGCGCGCGGCTCGGTCTGGTTTTATATACCAGGTTAATCTTCTCGGATGGAAAAAATGAGAGTCAGAATATTTTCTTTAATTTTGTTTGTTTTCCTTATTATCCTGTTGTCGGGGCTGGCATATATTCAGATACTGAAGAATGACAGATACCGGATCATGTCCGAAGAAAACCGGTTAAAGGTTCTTCCTCTTATGGCTCCGAGGGGGTCGATATTCGATAGAAACGGCAATGCCCTTGTAAAAGATACCATGTGTTTCAACCTTTCCGTCATTTATAACAGGATCAGGGATAAGAACGCGCTTATTAACGCGGTGAGCCCGGTTCTCGGAATTTCAAGAGAAGATACGGCCAGAAAAATAAAAGAGGCGGGGCGTCAACCCTATTCTCCGGTTTGTATAGTTTCGGATATAGGCATAGATAAGACCGTGCACCTTGAGGAGATCGGGGGCGATTATCCGGGGCTGTTGCTTGAAGTGTCGACTAAACGGGAGTATCTGTATGACAAAGCGGCGGCTAATGTTCTGGGTTATATCGGGCTGATCAACCGTGATGAATTTAAACGCCTTAAGCCGTACGGCTATAAAGTCAACGATATGGTCGGAAGGGACGGTATAGAAAAATATTATGACGATTACCTGCGCGGGACACATGGAGGCGAGCAGATCGAGGTTGACCACAGAGGGCAGAATGTGAGAACTCTGGGCTACAAAGAACCGGTCTCGGGTAGAGATGTCTATCTGACGATCGATCTCGAACTTCAGAAGTTCTGTGATTCGCTTCTTCAAGGCAGAAAAGGCGTCATTATAGTGATGCGCCCGGATAGCGGTGAAGTAATGGCGCTTTCAAGCGCCGCTGCATATGATCCTAATATATTCGTTGACCGTGAAAAAAAGGCCATGGTTTCGGCGGTACTTAAGGATAAAAATTATCCTCTTCTTGACAGGGCCATAGCCGCGGCTTACCCTCCGGGTTCCGTTTTCAAAGTCATTGTCGGCATCGCGGGGCTTGAGACAGGGGTGATCACTCCTGAAACCAGCTACGAGTGCCCTGGTTTTTTTACGCTTGGGAAGAGGACCTTTCATTGCTGGAAAAAAACGGGGCATGGGGAACAGAGCCTTATAGAGGCGCTGAAAAATTCCTGCAACGTATATTTCTGGCGTGTGGGAGCATCTCTGGGAGTAGACAATATATCCGCTTACGCGGCAAAATTCGGTGTAGGCAGTAAGACCGGTATTGACCTGCCCGGCGAAATCCCGGGTTTTCTCCCTACGAGGGAATGGAAAGAAAGAACCATGAACGATCAGTGGTACAAGGGCGAGACTTTGAATTATTCTGTCGGTCAGGGATATCTTTTGTGCACTCCGATCCAGGTGGCGCGCTTTATGTCGGTTTTCGCGAACGGCGGCTTTCTGGTAAAACCGTATATCGCGATGAAAGTCGGAGATGTATCTGTCGGGAGCAGTGAAAAAATCTCTCTTAATATTCCCCGGAAGGATATGGAAACAGTCAGGCAGGGCTTAAGAAAAGTTGTAAATGACCGCCGTGGGACGGGAATGAAAGCAAAACAGGAGGGCTTTATTATAGCCGGTAAAACAGGCACGGCGCAGACTTCAAAAGGAGTAGACCACGGCTGGTTCGCAGGGTTCGCGCCGTATGAAAAAGCCGCGCTTACGGTTGTTGTGTTCGATGAATACGGCGGGAAAGGCGGGCACTACGCCGCGGAGATAGCGGGCAGGGTCTTTGGAAAGGCAAAGGAGCTGAAGCTGTTGTAACGGAAAAAAAGTAAAACTTTTGAGAAACAAAGGATAGGGAAAAAGATCATGGCAGGGAAATGGCGGGGTAAAATGGACAAGGTATTGCTGGCGGCGGTTATTTTGATCGCCATACTGGGAATAATGTTTATTTACAGCGCTACATGGGATACGGACACAACGCCGGGAGGCCTTAACCCGCGGGTCGTGAAGCAGAGTGTATGGGTAGGAGCCGGCCTTGTTATCATGTTCATAATCGCAAATATCGATTACAGGAGGATAATAGATTACGCCTATATTGTCTACGGGCTTAATCTGATCCTGCTGTTATTCATACTTATTTTTGCCGGAGAACGTTTCGGAGCGAGGAGATGGATAGATTTCGGGCCTGTTTCACTCCAGCCTTCGGAATTTATAAAAATAAATGTTATCCTTGTCCTCGCGGCTTTTCTCGGAGAAAGGCGTGAGAAAATAGGGACATTGTCGAATTATTGTTTAGCGTTACTTCTCATATCACCGGCTTTTCTTCTGATCTTTCTTCAGCCTGATCTGGGGACCGCTCTTGTTCTGGTACCTATTCTTTTTTCCATGGTGTATATCTCGGGTGAGCGGGTAAGGTATATACTTTCCAGCATTTTCCTCGGGTTAGCGGGTCTGCCGGTTTTATGGAGCGTGCTTAAGGATTATCAGAAGAACAGGCTTCTTGTTTTTTTGAATCCGGACATTGACCCGCTGGGGGCCGGGTATACTATTATACAATCGAAGATCGCCATAGGGTCCGGAGGGTTCTGGGGAAAAGGCTGGCTGAACGGCACGCAGAGTTATCTTAAATTCCTGCCGGAAAGGCATACCGATTTTATCTTTTCAGTGATCGGAGAGGAGTGGGGGTACGCGGGAGCAGTATGCCTCATAGCTTTATACGCGTTGATCATAGCGCGCGGTATAAAAATAATTTCCGAGATAGACGATATATACGGCAAAACTATAACCGCCGGCATTATAACTCTGATAGCTTTCCAGGTTTTTGTGAATATTTCCATGACAATAGGCCTTATGCCTGTAGTGGGATTACCTCTTCCCGCGATCAGCTACGGCGGCTCAAATACGGTCGCGTCTCTTATCGGCGCGGGATTTCTTTTAAGTATAAGCCGGGGGGTCAGGAGATAAGTTTAGAGTCTTAATAAGACCAGTGGCGGCAATTCCCGTGGCGGATGTTTTCATCAGGCGGATTTTAAAGAATGTTATTAACGGAGTGATTGGAGCGTAAGTGATGGTAGATCTTTCAAAATTACTGGAAAATGTGCAGAAACCGGGGCGTTATATAGGCAATGAGACAAATAGTATCAGGAAAGAATGGGATGAGAAAAAAATAAAAATAGCTCTTGCCTATCCGGATATATATGAAGTGGGGATGAG
>JBDRAX010000221.1:0-4401 GCA_043823375.1 Candidatus Omnitrophota bacterium
CTACCTCATCATTCACTTCATCTATATGAGTTTGTCCGTTAACTTCATAAGTTTTTTTATCGATTTTCAATATGTTTGGTTTCTCAAAATCAAGTTCATCTCTTATTTCCCCCACGATCTCTTCAAGGATGTCTTCAATTGTAACAACCCCGGAAGTAACCCCATACTCATCAGTAACAATAGCCATATGTATATGCCGGCTCTGTAACTCCATCAAAAGATCATCGATCCGCATATTTTCCGGCGCGAAATAGGGCTTTTTTATCATATTTTTCGCGTCCACTCCGGGATTAAGCAGAAAATCTTTTGAATGGATTATACCGACAATATTATCGACTGTGTGGATATAAACCGGGTATCGTGAATATTGTGCGTCTTTTATATTTTTCACCAATTCATCGATGCCTGTCCCAAGATCAAGCGCTGTCATATCAATTCTGGGAGTCATTATATCCGCCGCGTTAAGTTCTTTAAATTCCAGGATGCCGTCGATCATATCCTTTTCTTTTTCTTTGACAACCCCGCGTTTTTTTCCCAGGGACAACAAGGACCTTATCTCCTGCTCTGTTATTTTAGGTATTTCCGAAGAAATCTTCAGCCCCAATGTTTTAACGATAGAATACGAAATACTGATGAGAATAACCCTAACAGGAGTAAAAATTCTCTCAAAAATTTTTACAGGAAAAGATGCGAAAAATGAAAAATTGAGCGCATTGGAAAGCGCAAACCTCTTTGGCGTGACCTCCCCGAAGATTAACACAATGATAGTCATCGTAATTATAGAAAGAGGAACACCCTTCTCCCCAAAAAAAGACAGGAAAATCTCCGCCAGCAAAGCACTGGCAGCGATATTGACAAGGGTATTCCCTACTAAAATCGTAACAAGAAGCTTATGCGGGTCAGAAAGAAGCTCTACAACCCTTTTTGCCGCAGGCTTCTTCATGTTTTCTATCTGTTTAAGACGGATTTTGTCAAGAGACAGAAAAGCGGTTTCTGACCCCGAAAAAAATGACGACAAAATTAATAAGATTATAAAGATTACAATATACACGATATACGTTTCATGCGGATAAACTTAAAAGCTAAAAAACAACCTGTCAATAATTGTATTTCCTGCTAACCGAGTCATTCGCCCTTAAAAAACACTGAAAACAAAAAACCTGAGGTGCTAAAAGATCCGGCACCTCTGATGATATACAAATTAACGGACCTGCTCCGATGTTTTCTTAGCGGAAGACTCCCCTGGTCATCCGCCGCAAAAGCCGATAATGATAATAAGCAACAAACCGTAAGCACAAAACAACACATTGCACCGATCTAAATTATTCTCTTCACAATCCAATCCTCGTTACGTTTTACCAGCCAGTTTTTCCCGGACAAGACCGCTTATCTCCTTACCGTCAGCGCGCCCTCCGGTTTTATCCATAACTGATTTCATAACTTCCCCCATATCTTTTAATGATACGGCTCCAGCCTGAGAGATCGCTTCCATTACTATTTTTTCGAGTTCTTCTCGAGTCACCGGTTCAGGAAGAAACTCTTCCAGTATTTTGAGTTCTTCGAATTCTTTCTCGACAAGATCCTCTCTATTCCCACGTTTGAATTGTTCGATCGATTCCTTATGCTGCCTGACCATCTTATGGATAATACCTATGATCTTGTCATCATCCAGCTCTTTTACGATATCCGCGATCTTTTTATTTTTCATCTCGCTGATAAGCATACGGAGCACTGAAACGCGTACTGTATCACGACTTTTTAGCGCGCATTTAAGCTGTTCAGATATCGTTTTTTCGAGCATCACAAATCACCTCGCAAGTTTTTTTTCCTTCCCTGTGCAAGTGCAATTTAGAGATAAAACGCCTTATAGGATTCAGATAGTCAATGATCAATTTTCCGTTCAGATGGTCATTTTCGTGCTGTACCGCCTTTGCCATGAGACCGTCATATCGCTTAACGAAAAATTTACCATTTTCGTCCTGGGCGCGTATTTTTACCGCGACCGGACGGTAAACACATACCTGTACCCCCGGAAGGCTGAGGCATCCTTCTTCCATACCTGATTTTTCTTCGGAAGATTCAATTATTTCCGGATTTATAAAATTAATAAGCCCCTTCCCCTCATCGACCACAAAAATACTCGACCCCAAGCCGACCTGTGTAGAGGCAAGGCCTATCCCCTGGCTTACATACATAATATCAGCCATTTTTTTCAATATCGACTTTAATTCCTGATCGAAATTTTCTACGCTTTTCGTCTTAATTCTCAAGCAGGGGTCAGGATATTTTTTAAGTTCAAGATAGCGCATTATTTATTTTTATATTGGTTGTTTTTAGCCAGAAAAATTTTTTTTATGCTGAAATTGTGGCATTCTTTACTTTCAAGCATGCAATACGTAAGGATAACCAGCCCATCACCGATATCACCCTTTCTTGCCGCTGGGCCATAGAGAACGATTTTTCCGGAATCCGCCTTTTCTTCAATGACATAAGTGGTGAACCTTTCACCATTATTCACGTTAAGCACATGCACCTGCTCTCCGATCATGATATCAGAGGCTTCAATAATGGTTTTATCGATCCCGATACTTCCGCTATACTGCAGATCCTTGCTTGTGATAATCGCGTTCATGATTTTTGATTTGCAAAGTATTCTAAACATTTTTCTTTCCCCGCCGTTACGCTACAATAGAATCAATATCTTTCATAGCCTTTTTTTTAATTAATATCAATTGCTGATAGTTCCGTCTTTTCCCTGAGGGGTATTTACACTTTTCCCAAGGGGCGTTTTGCTTACGTTAGTAAGGCTGTCATCGTCAAAATAAATATAAAGGTCTTCTGAAAGGTATCCCGCGTTTATCGGTAAGGACGCGTATCTGGCACGATAATACCATTCTTCCCTTTCATTTTTCCAATCTCCCGATACAACTTTATTCGTGCTGTCAGGCTTGCCATAGATATTAATAACCTGCGTCCTGCTCATCCCTTTATGCAGAGACCCCTCGCCTAACGGATCTTTCAACAGATCTTTAGTACTTGGAATTTCCACTTCAGCGCATCCGGTAACAAAGAAACAAGCCATCGCAGCTAAAAACACTACATGATTAAGCCTCAACCTGCACCTCCCGATTAAAATTATGTGCGTTCCTCATAAGTTGACTTATACAGGATATCACACAGATATTTCAAAAACACATTTTTGTTTTTTTCTTCAATATTCATTATTTCAACGCCCACATCATAAGGAGCATCGTCTTCTAAACTGTTTTTTTTCTGCCAAACGACTTTCCCATCGAGTTTTACCGTTTTTCCCGCTGACGGCAGGCTTAGATCCATACTGATTTTATCTTCACTTTTTATAGGCCGCGCTATTTCAAATCTCATACCGACAGGCGAGATATTCTTGGTAACAACCTTTTCGCTCATCCCGGCTGTTGTAACCGTAACTTCTAAGGGAACTTCGACTCTCACAAAACGTCTTCTTTCTGGCAGCTTCTGCTTCATTGTCCCTCCCTGCATATTGGGCTGACGTACAACATATCAAACCGGATACCGTTAGAGGCCTGTCCCTGCGATACAATCCTCATACACATAAAATCATCCCTCAATTGGAGTTATTGTTAATAATAATATAATATAATATCTGACATATGAATGCAAATAAAAACGAGCGATTTTTCTTCGCTCGTTTTTATTTTTTATCCTTGGATAAAAGCAGATCTGTATTATATTTGCGGAATTCCGCCGATATATTATTGCTCTGCCGCCGGCATATCAGGAAGAACTGCTGGTTTATCATAGCCGCCAAACGGAAAAGTCGCGAAATCAAAAACACCTGAAGCTGTTCTTGCGAGAGCTTTAAATGTTCCCTGAAACAATCCGATAAATGTTCCTTTAAGCGGATTAGTTTCTTTTGACTTGTCAACTATTCTTTTTGGTATTTCTGTCCATCCGAAAACCGCGTTTGAAAAACCCCTTTCCGCTTTCTGTATAGGTCCGTTCGGATATCCACCCGTAGCAGTCGTTCCTTTAACCGGTGTATCTGCGGCAAATACAGTTCCTGAAAGCGATAAAGCCAGTATAAGCACAAAAAAGAAAGCCAAAAACTTTTTCATTCTTCACCCCCCTTATTTAGTTTTTTGAAATATAACACAATAAACAGCAAAAGTCAAATAAATGCTCTGTACCCCAAATCCTGATTAAGATATCTGTCACAAAAAATACTCCCCAAAAAGCCCGATGATGGGAGTATTTTGCCGTAAAAAATGCTGTAACCGCCTTAGATCTCTTACCTCCGCGGTAATCTGGAAGAAGTTTTCCTGTGCCCGCGCGCACCTCTCCCGCACGTGCCCTTCTTCTCCCGTTTTACTTACATCTACCCGAACCGTCTATCCCATTTTT
>JBDRAX010000222.1:0-22769 GCA_043823375.1 Candidatus Omnitrophota bacterium
CCGCGGCGTACCCTTTTTCTCCGATAAGCCTCCTTATTTTTTTCGCCCCTATTTTGGTACGGGAAAAAATAAGAATAGGCCCGCAATACATTTCCATCAGTTTCAACAGGAGAACTTTTTTTGAATCTTTTTTGATGATAAATAATTCCTGTATGATATTTTCAGCCGTAGTACCTGAAGGCGCGACTTCCACATTAACCGGCAGTTTCATATATGAAGCCGCTATTTTCATGATCTCCCGCGGTATAGTCGCGGAAAAAAGCATTGTATGCCTGTCCTGCGGCACAAACTTGAGGATATGCTGAATATCCGGCAGAAACCCCATGTCGAGCATACGGTCGGCTTCGTCAAGAATAAGCGTATCCACATCCGACAAATTGACCGTCCTCTGCCTCATATGGTCTACAAGGCGCCCCGGAGTGGCTATTATCACGCGCGGGTTTTGTTTTAAACCCTTTATCTGCGGCTCCATCGGAGCTCCTCCTATAACGACCAGAGACTTTATCCCGAACGCGGGCATAAGTTTCCTGAAAGTATCGTCAACCTGGATCGCGAGCTCTCTCGTAGGAGCCAGTATAAGGCACTTGCCTTTTGTCTGGGAAAACCTCTGTATAACCGGTATGGCAAAAGCCAGCGTCTTACCCGTACCTGTCTGCGCGACACCTATAATATCTTTTCCTTCTATCCCGAGCGGGATCGCCTTATGCTGTATGGGCGTCGGTACCTTAAATTTCATCCGGTCAAGCACTTCAAGTATTTTTGGCGCTATGCCGAGCCCGTAAAAAGATCTTTCGGAATTTTCCACATTATTCATCATTATCAAATTCTCCCGTTTTTAATTTATTTGCCCTATGCTCTTTAATACCGTATTAAAGGTTATAGTACAGTAAAATAAGCATAAAAGCTCCATTTCCTGACTATATAGTATACCATACGGCTCAGCCTTCTGAAAGATATAAAAATTCTCTTAATGGTTCTCTGCCCGGATAAATGAGCGTAAATATACAGCTTAACAGGAAAAACCGGGCATATTCAGCGGATGGGGTCAATAGCGCTAAATGAGTTCAATTTTGCTTATATATGTCTTTATCATCCCTCTGTTTTCCTGTTTATCGGAGGGGAGAAATTTTATATTTATTACCCTGATGTCGCTGAATTTAAAATAGGGATCCACCTTATTTTCGTCTATTGTATAAGTTTCCCATTTTCCGGAAATTTTTCCCAGATTGAATCTTGGCGTGGCATGCGTAGAATCCGATTTAATCTTACAGCTTATTTTTCCCCCGTCACCCTGCCCCTTCATTAAAAACTTTATGGATCTTGCGGCCGTTTTTTCTTTCAGGGGAAGGGCGATCTCTATTTCTGTTTTGTTCACATCCCTCACATCTATTTCGAAAACCCCGTTATGTTCCGGTATTACTTCTTTTTCTTTGCCGGATCTGATCAAATACACAACCGGAGCGGACACATCTTTTTCGGG
The DNA here is from genome assembly GCA_043823375.1 of Candidatus Omnitrophota bacterium. GTDB lineage: Bacteria > Omnitrophota > Gorgyraeia > Tantalellales > Tantalellaceae > JBDRAX01. The sequence goes on from JBDRAX010000222.1 coordinate 1,481, forward strand.
CCCTTCTTCCTTAGCGGGCCCGGCGATATGCGCGGGCTTTCCCGTCCCTTCGGGCGTTTTAATGTCCGGGATACCCGGGTTTTCTTCTACTGTCCTGTTTAATTCCTCATATGCCTGAAGGAGATATTTAAAAGCCGCGTGATCATCGGGCTTAAGGTATAAAGAATAAGCGAAATCTTTTACAGCTTCGCGGGGATTATTTATCTCAAGATAAACGACTCCCCTGTTATAGTAAGCGCTCTGGAACCTCGCGTCAAGATCAGTAACTCTATTCAGATTCCTGATCGTATCTCCAAGATTTCCTTTCATATGGTTAATAACAGCCAGGTAAAAATACGCTTCGGAAAAATATGGGTCTATTTCCACGGTTTTTTTAAAGATCCGCTCCGCGTTATCATGATCCCCGGCTTTAAGGTATGAAAACCCGAGGCAGTATTGCATCTCAGGCAGTTTGGGAAAAAGTTCCGTCTTTTCAGTATAATAGTTTATAGCCCCGGCGTAATCCTCGTTATCGATCATCTCTTTGCCTTTGCCGATAATGTCAGTGAATGTTTCCTGTTTTTCCTCACCTTTCGCTACGAGCGCGTTATCAGCCATCAGAAAAAACAGTATAAACGCGAGAAACATCATATTCTTTTTCATTTTATCTCCTCCGGATATATTTCATTATATAAAAAATACCCGCCGTTATTCCAGCGCATTTTTAATTAATTTCCCGGACAATGGGCCGGTTGTAAAAGAAACTGCCGGAGGCTTCAAGAAAGGCGCCGTGTCAGGAAGTAGCCTGGACGGGCGGGAATAATATTACTCTGGGCTGAAAGAGCCTTATGTTTATACGCGAACCACCAGGAACTGAATATGATAATTGCCCGCGCCGCGGGCGACTATTATATTCAGTCTTTACCGAGTTCTTCCGAGAGTTCATCCATTATTTCATTTATCAGATCTTTTACGGATACTATTTTCGTTATTTTCGATACATTTGTCCCTGCAAGAACTACCGCGTTATCTATGTCACCTTCCACGGCGTCGATGAGGGCCTTAGCGATGCAATAAGGGACAGTCGCCGGATCGCATGTCCTAAGGCACTGATAATTACAGGTAAAATCTTTTTTCTCGCCGCGCAGCACGTCATCAAGGAACTTTGTCCTTATAACCTTGGCAGGCATACCCACCGGGCTTTGTATAAAAACAAGGTCGGACTCTTTAGCGTTAACATACAGCTGTTTGAATTCTTCCGCGGCTGAACACTCAAAAGTAGCCACGAACCTGGTCCCCAGCTGCACGCCTTTTACTCCAAGCTTGAAAAATCCGGCCGCGTCTCTGCCGTCGAATATGCCGCCTGCCGCTATGACCGGGATACTTATACCGTACTCTTTTTCATATTCACGTGTCAGAGAAAGAACATCTCTCACCGCGTTTTCAAGAAGCGGTTTTTCTCTCAAGTTCCCCTTCAAAGCCTGCAATTCTTCCAGGCTGTAACCCGCTATATGCCCGCCGGACAAAGGGCCTTCAACAACTAAAGCGTCAGGAAAACGGTTATACCGCCTTTTCCATGTTTTGAGCAGTATCCCCGCTCCCCGGGCCGAAGCAATAAGCGGTATAAGCTTAACCGATGAACCTTCCGCGAATTCCGGCAGGCTTATCGGCATACCCGCTCCGGAAATAATGTAATCGATATCCTCCTTCGCGGCAGTCCTTACCATATCCTCGTAATTACTGAGCGCGACCATAATATTCACTCCGATAACCCCGTCCGAGAGTTCTCTTGCCCGCCTTATTTCCTTCTGGAGGTGTTCCCTTGAAGATTTTGGCACATCCGAACGGTTCTCGTCATTATCAGGCGGCAACCCCACACTCGCGATCGTGCCCGCGGCCCCGCAATCAGCAACCGCCGCGGCAAGTGAAGACGTAGATATCCTTACTCCCATCCCTCCCTGGATAATAGGTACTTTTATCGTAAGATCTCCGATAACTAAAGGATCCGGTTTTTTGCTCACAATTCCTTCTTCAGATTTTTTACCGGCCCAACCATACCTCCGGCTTTGTTAATAATTCCGAGGGAAACTGATCAAATTAGAAAGATGTGAACTTCAGATAAATTCCAAGGCAGGCCAGGCATAATTCATTCACAAGATTCAAAGAGAAAAGCACCCTCTTATTAAAAGATTTCACCGATTATACTACGAAAAACATTATAAAACAATCCTAAATCCCCGAATTCTAAAAATGCCGCGCGTAATAAGCGGGAAAGCAGGGAACACTCGCGGACCTTAAACCCTCATCAAACCGCATATTGTTACGCGTATTTTCCAAATTCTATCGCGGCATCGACAATACCGCGGAGAGCATCTTCCGTAACAGGCCAGGAAATCTCGCCGTGCTGGTCCGCGAGGATATAGCCGCCCCCTTCCTTCGCGTTTTCAAGGCATTTTTTCGCTTCTTTTTTAGCCTCATCGTATGTCCAGTCAATCATGGAAATATTGTTAAGGTTGCCTATTATATTTATTTTCCCGCCAAAGTCGTTTTTTATTCTTTCAAGGTTGTCATCCACGCTCAAGGCGCACGCGGCGGCACCTGTTTCACATATCTTGTCCATAATGGGTTCCATCCGGCCCCCCGCGCCGCAGAAAGCCACGGGCCCGTTAAACCTGGAGATCAGCTGTTTATCATAATTGTAAATATATTTTATGAATTCTTCGCGCCTTACCATAGTCGTCGTGGCAAATGGTTCAAAAAAACCGATGGCATCAGCTCCCGCTCGAAAAAGAGCGTTACCCCATTCCAGGCAGAAAGCGGAGGTTTTAGCGGTCATCGCGGTGATAGCTTCCGTATCGCCAGAGACAATTATTTCCAGCCAGTTATTCATCCCCATAAGCATGACAGGCAGAGAATACGGCCCTACCACGGCTGAAATTACCGGCACCTTTTTCTTATATTCAGCGGCTAAAAGTTCCGTGGCTTTTATCGCTTCGGCAAGAGCTTTATTTTTAAACGGATCAGGAACCTTAAGCGTGAAGATATCGTCTCTGTTTTTCAACACCGGGGTACCTGCGTTAGGAGGGCCATCGTCATAAAATTCTACTTCCTGCCCGAATGCCACAGCTTCAAGGGCGGCATAAAAAAACGCGTAAACACAGTCATGCCCGAATTTCCGCAGAAGCCGCTTCTGTCCGGATGCCACGTTTTCAGCTTTTGAAAAGTACTCTTCTATGCTTACTCCGAGTTCTTTCGCCCCGTAAAACGTAAAAAAGAGGAAAACCGGCACACGGTCCGCCTCTTTATGGCTCAAGGCTGTCATAACCCTTTCATATGAATTCATTTTTCACCCATAACCTTTTTTACAAGCGCTAAGGCTTCAAAGGGAGATACGCCGTACCCGTCAAATTTAAACCTTCTCGCGAGAGCCGTATCAAAGAAAAATGGAGCGCCTCCGATTATTATTTTCACATCCTTACATCCCGCCGCGTCAAGTTTCTCCCTCAGGTTTGCGAGCCGCAGGGCTGAATTGATCATTAATACCGAAATAGCCAGTATATCCGGTTTTTTCTCCGCTACTTTCTCTACCAGCGTAGCCAGTGCCGGTATCATCCCGATATCTTCTACATTGTACCCTTCGAATTTCAGGAACGAAGCGACAACTATTCTTCCGAACTCATGCCAGTCATTAAAAGTCGCTATAACTATATTAACATTCCTGCCCTTAAGCCTGTGCCCTTTGTAATAACTTTCTTTGTAATGCTCCAGTAAATAATTTACGACAGCTTCCATTACTTTTCCCACCCTGTAAACATCAGTGAGACTGACCAGCCTTCCCGACCATTCTTCTTCTATTAAACGCAAGGTCTTCGCTGTAATATAGTAAAAAAAATCGCCCGGTACCGGATTTTCACGTATATACCGGCGGGCTGTTTCCACAGCGCCGTGACTGTCATTATTCTGACACGCTGTTTTCAGATCCCTGATATATCTGCCGTCGTTTTCCCTGATCATTAATTTCCCCGGGGCCTTCAATAAATTCTTATTTCACAAAAAATACGGGTGTAACTGCCGCGCGTTTCAGCGTAAAGCGGAATAGAGGCTCCTCGACTCATTCATAAGGAACTCCATGTCTTTACTTTCACCCTTCCCGACTTTTATCAGGAACGCGGCTATACTCATATTCGCGCGCAGCCTGAACAGCATGACTCTGTCTCTATCAGGCTTCGGCCTGCCGGACGCGGCCGCGGAATCCGAGTATATATTCAGGAAATAATCCCCGGTATATTCTTTCAGCGCGTACGGCATAGCGTTAAACTGGTATAAGAACTGGGAAATAAAATACCCCGCGTCAAATTCAGGAGGCATAAAAATGAAACTGTCAAAATCTATCACTGAAATAAAAAGCGTGCTTATGTCCCGCGCCCTGTCCTGGCCTATTATAATATTCTTGGGATGATAATCGCCGTGGCACCCCGTAAAGATACCCGGCGCGGCAGAAAAGATCTTCCGCTCTCCGCCTCTGACAAAGCTTATATATTTCGCGGCTTCATCCGAATATGGGCTCTTCGTTGACGTGAAAGCCTTAAGGTACGAATCGAACCTTTTTTCTTCATGGCTGACGGCGCTTTCGATATGCGGGAGCGCGGGTATTTTAACGCCATGCATTTCAGCGAGCCACTCCGCGGACAGCCTGAAATATTCAAGGCCTATTACAGGCGCCACGTAAGCGAGAGTATCGAAAAGGTTCCCGCCTCTCTGCCCCTCTTCAATAACAAGCCTGGCGCCGTCATTGACCTCAAGCGTGCGCGGCACGCGGTATTTTCCGGAAGCAAAACCGCTATTATACAGGCGTTCTCTGATCTCAAGAGCCTTTTTCGCGTCCCGCCATTTTTTTTCATCATGGAACTGTTTTGTTATAAGGCGGTTTCGCGCCTCATCCGCGCCTTTGGTCCCCATTATTATCTCCGTAAGAACGAGATTGCTCCCGGAGCGCGGGATCTCTTTTACAAAAGGCATACACCTGCCGCGCCTGAGCTCCTCCGCGAATTCTCCGATACTTGCCGCGGGATGGATAAGCTGCGTGGAAAAAAGAGCCGCGTCTTTCTCTTCATGCGCGTCAGTACCGGCGACAGCGGTAAACTTGTATTCATGCCAGAGATTAAGCCCGAGATAATTTTCTCCGGGAGTATGGTTTATGTTGAATATTTCGACCGCGTCAAGAAGCGGGTTCATAAATTCCTCTCTGGAAGGCACTTTCCCGCCCCTTAAAGGATGCGCCCAGACAAGCGCGGCGCCGGGGAAACGGCTTTTTAATTCGCCTAAAGCCATCGGTTCTCCGATCGTACTGTAAGCCCCGTATACCAGAACATGCCCTATGTCGGTTTTGACCTCCTGCCCGGACAGTATTATAAAAGAGCCGTCCACCTCGCTCTCTTTCCGCGCGATGTCAAGCTCTTCCCGCGTCCACTGGTAATGATGTTCCGTAATAATAATGCCCTGCGCGCCTTTTTTCCGGGCCTGCCTTATCATCGCCGCCGCGTCAGCCTTACTGCACGGGGAATGTTTTGACGAATGGACATGTATTTCCAATATCATATATTTATTCCTTGAGATATCACCGTGGCACACCCTGCCGGAAGGGCTATTTCAGCATAGCGTCAATTTCCGCGAACAATTGTTCCCCGGTAACAGGTTTCTGGAGACAGTAGACCTTCCCGAACTTCGTAAGGTCTTCAAGCCTATCCGGAGGCAGAACACTGACTATCAGGATATTCACACCGGAAATTTCCGGATCATTTCTGACCATCCTGTAGAATTCCTCTCCGTCCATAGGCTCCATAAGGATATCCAGTATCACGAGGTCAAAAGAACCTGTTTTCAGCCTTTTAAAAGCCTTCTTCCCGTCCTTTTCCATCTCTATTTTATATTCTGTCTCCACAGCTTCAAACATCCTCCGATATATAAACTGCATGTCCAAAGCGTCTTCTACGATCAGAATATTTCTCATAAGCGTACTATCCTCCCGTCTGGTATATTATGGCCTGCCTCGCGCGTTACAGCGCCTTAAGCGCCATATCTACTTTCTGATACAGATCCTCCGGTGAGATCGGTTTCTGCATGAATTCCACATGATCTATTTTCTTAAGATGTTCCATTGTCCCGGGGCTTAGCACGCTGACGATAAGTACAGGAATGTCTTTGATCCGTGAAGTTTCCCTCACGCACAAAAAGAACATCTCCCCGTCCATGGGCTCCATGATCATATCAAGGATAATAAGGTCAAAAAGTTCATCCGTTATTTTCCTGAAAGCTATCCTCGCGTCATTAACGATCTCGATCTCGTACCTGTCCTCCCTGGCCCTGAACATGTCCTTATAAAATACGCACATATTAGGATCATCTTCCACAATAAGGATACGTTTTTTTTCTTCAGCCGTCATACTGCCCCCTTTTTCTCCCGAAAACACTCCGATTTCAGGACGCGTCATTACTCTGCCGGCAGGATGACCGTGACAGTCGCGCCCTTACCTTCGCCTTCAGAGTCAACTTTTATACTCCCGCCGCTTCTTTCAACGATCTCCCGGCATATGGCCATACCAAGCCCCAGGCCCTCCACCGCGGGATGGCGCTGATAAAATTTCTCGAATATCCTGCCCATGTGTTCCGGGGCGATCCCGCAGCCGGTATCTTTTACGATCATCCGGATGCTGTCTCCCGTTTTTTCTGTCAGGATAGTGATACTTCCTTCATCCGTAAATTTTACCGCGTTACTGATTATATTAAAAAAAAGGATATTCATCTGTTTTCCTATGGCAATGATCTTATCCGCTCCGGCAGATACCTCCACTTTTATTTCAAGCCTCTTCCGGGTTATAACATGCGCCTGATCCTTAAGCACCCCGCCTATCACTTCTTCAAATAAAACCTCTTTCTTTTCCCCCGCCAGAGCGCCCTGCTCAAGCGTATACAGGTCCAGAATACTTGTAATATCTTTCATAGCCGCTGAAATACTGTCACAGGCTATTCTCTGGGCTTCTCTGACCCGTTCCATATTGCCTTCTTCTATAGCCCGCGCGCACATATCATTGGCCATTTTTGCCATAGATATGGGAGACTTCAGCGAATGCGTGACGTCACGCATAAGAGAAGCTTTCATCTGTTCTGTTTTCCTGCGTTCAGAAATATCCTGAAAAGTACCCCTCAGTTTAACGGCTTTACCGTCCACGACTACGGCCTCCCCGAAAGCTTCACACCATTTCACGTTGCCTTTCGCTGTCCTGAGGGCGGCCTCAAAACGCATAGGTTTTTTTTCAGCTACAAGCCGTTCCATTTTCGCGCGGATCATTTCGCGGTATTCGGGCAGATAAAAATCTATATGTTCATTATATCCCGGGATAGGCTTATCATATTCTATTTCCGCTATGTCATATGTCCCTCTGGTCCATGTCGATTTTCCCGTCACAAGGTCCATCTCCCAGCCGCCTATCCTGGCGATATTCCCCACCTTGTTTAACAGTGCCTCCTGTTCTTTAAGCCTTTCCATCATTTCCCTGCGCTCCGTAATATCCTCGAACACCACACAGAACCTGGATGAATTATCCCACGGCCTGTACACGTTACAGTGATAGTATTTACGCGTAGGGCCGTGATAAAGATCAAATATCTGAGTCAGGCCTGTAACAGCCGCCGCCCCGTATTTTTCTACCCACTCATGTTCAGTTCCAGGCCAGACCTCATGAACAGTTTTTCCTCTGACCTCGTCATTTTTCACGCCTGTTATACGCTCGTAAGCGTCATTACTATACACAAACCGGTAACTGACAAAATTACCTTTATCGTCAAATACCGACTCAAACAGGACAAAAGCGTTGATCATACTCTTTAAAAGCCATTTCAGCTCTTCTTCACTGCTCCGGATCCTGTTTTCGGCCTTTTTGCGTTCCGAAATATCCTGGATAATACCCCACATCCCCACGGCTTCGCCGGAATCGTCAACTTCCACATCACCATGTAACCACACATACTTAAGGATCTTATCTTTAGTCACAAGCTTAAATTCATGCTCGAATCTCTTTTTATCAATAAGCGCTCTCTCAACCCTTTCGCGGTACGCTTTTCTGTCCTGTTCCGCGACCAGATCAATATGCCACTCAAAATCCGGTTTGTATTCCCCGGGAGAAACACCGAATATACGGTACACCTCTTCAGACCAGAAAACTTCGCCTGTACGGCTATCCCACTCCCAGTTGCCTATCTTGCCCGCCTTCTGCGCTTCAGACAGCCGCCTTTTACTGTCCATAAGGTCTTCCTGCGTCTCCTTAAGCGCTGTTATATCAAGTCCGTAAAGATTAGCGTATCCCGCGTCCCGTAATGGTGATATCGCAAATAAAAAGACTCTGTCAGATATCTTTATTTCTTTATAAAGAGTCGCGTTTTTTATGAACGCCTCAGTTATTTCCCTCTTTACGTCACCGGGAAGCGCTTTGTCTGTCCCTATACCCCATAACTTAAGCAATCTCCCCGCCGGTTTATTGTAATAGATAATTTCACCCGATTCTGATACCCGCATTACAGGGTTAGGGTTTTCTTCAGGAAATTTAGCTATGTCCCTGGCTTCTTTCTCTTTCCGCCTTAACACCACCAGATAGTTCGCGACAACAACCGCGTACACGATAAATACCGCCAGAACAGCTGACCTTATCCAGGTTTCCCCGGGGATATTGAAAAACCCGCGTCTTAAACACAGCCCACCGCTTTTATGTAAGACATAAAAATCCACTATCGTGTCTATGACCCAGATCAAAAAAGCCGCGGTAATCGAATATACAATGATCTTAACTTTCGACTTATCCAATTTTTTCCTTTTTTTATTCGCCTGTTCATATTCAAGTTTATGTGACAATTCCCCTGTTTGCAAATACTTTTGCCTCGTGTCAAGGAAGGTTCAACCAAGCGCTGTTAATGCCATGGGAATATGCCGCTTTCCGTGCCGTCCCGGCTTCGCGGCAAGGTTTTATCACCGGTTTTCAAAAATAGAATCGGGCTGACAGGTCGATTCCATGACCGTCTTCCATAATCTCCTGTCCGGATTGACCTTGTCCCTGGTCCTTACCGCCATTTCGACAGGGACATGGATAAAATGACTGTTCCAGTGCCCTATGACTATATTCGTCCTGCCCGCCATACCGGCGTGGACCGCGTTCTGCCCCAGCATAAGGCAATACGCGGAATCCATGGCATTGGCCGGTACGCTCCGGATAATATAACTCGGGTTGATATATTTGACATTAACTTCCGTTTTTATGGAACCGAAATATTCTTCTATCGCCGACTTCAGGAACTCACCTATATTCTTGAGCCTGAGGTTCCCGGAAGCATCGGTCTTTTGCGCCCCGGGTCCATCCGGTATAAGTTCCTGGCCAGCGCCCTCGGCTACGACTATTACCGCGTGCCCTTTTTTCTCAAGCCTCCCGCGTAAAATATCCATAAGGCCCCCTTCCCCGTACAGGCGGAACGGCACCTCCGGGATAAGGCAGTAATTCACGTCGCTGTTAGCAAGTGTGGCGGTCGCGGCTATATACCCGGAATGGCGCCCCATGAGTTTAACGATACCCACACCGTTAGGCGCGCCTTTCGCCTCCACATGAGCGCTTGCTATGACAGACTTGGATTCTTCGACCGCTGTCTGGAACCCGAAAGACATCCTGACATAATTGATATCATTATCTATCGTTTTAGGTATGGCTATTACTGATATTTCAAGCCCTCTTTTACGGATCTCTTCGACTATAGCCCCGGCGCCTCTCATGGTCCCGTCTCCGCCTATCGCGAAAAGTATGCTTACCCCGTTTTGAACGAGGGCGTCCACCATTTCAGCGGAGGCCTGCGCTCCCCTGGAAGAAGAAAGGATGGTCCCGCCCAGATTATGTATATCGTCAACATTATCCGGGTCAAGAAGGAGCGGCGGGAATTCCGTGTCTTTTGTAAGCCCCTTATACCCGTACCTGAACCCCAGTACCTTACGCACGCCATACCTTTGATAAAGTTCTATGGTTATGGAACGTATTACATCATTAAGGCCTGGGCATAAACCCCCGCACGTCACTATCCCGCACGCTATCTTCGACGGGCCATAAAATATTTTCTCGCGCGGGCCGGCCAGTTCAAAAAACATGATCCCGTCCGAAGCGTCATCCGCTATAAGTTCCGCCTCATGCACGTTATACACGACGCTCTGTTTCCTGTCCACGAAAGAAGACCTCGTTTTCCCCGCCAGAGGCGAGGCGACCCTACAGCTTCCCACGCTGTCAACCCCGACAAATTTTATTTTCACGCGGCACTCCTTTCGCTTTCGCGGACAAAAATTTAAATTAATTCCCGGCGGAAAAAAAATCTTCCGGGCTGAAACCTATCCTGAAAAATACAGCGTACAATAAAGGAACAAAACCCAGAGTAAGCAACGTTGAAAAACTAAGCCCGCTCATTATAGTTATGGCCATAGGCGCCCAGAACTCTCCGCCGCCCGCCGCCAGAGGTATCAATCCGCCGACTGTCGTGATGGAAGTAAGCATGATCGGCCTTGTCCGTGACAGCGTAGCCGTGATAATAGCGCGCTGAGGAGTACTTCCTTCTTTTATGTTCAGTTCTATCCGGTCTATCAAAACTATCGCGTTATTGATAACTATACCCGCGAGGCTGATAAAACCGAGGAGCGCCATGAACCCGAACGGCATGTTGGTTGCCAGAAGCCCCGCTGTAACACCTATGATCGCGACGGGTATGGTTATGACTATTATACTCATCCGCCTCATTGAGTTAAACTGCATTATCATAAGCATAACAATGATAAAAGCGCCTACAGGAAGCTGGTCCACTATGGACTGCTGGGCTTTTTCGTTCTCTTCCTTCTCTCCCCCGAGTTCATATTTATATCCCGCGGGCCATGACCTTGAAACCTTTTCAAGCCGGGGGATAAATTTTTCCAGGACCTGGGTTGCCACAAACCCTGGCTTTACCTGGCTTTTCACAGTCATTGTCCTCCAGCGGTTACGCCTGAAGATCTGAGAATTCTCCCATACCAGTTTTTCCCTGGCGAGCTGAGATAATGGGACGGACTGCGTACTCCCCGCGGAATAAACGTTCATGCCCTCTATTTTCCCTATATCGTTCCTTCCCGCCTCATCAGATCGCAGGGCGACCGGGATATTTTTATCTTTTTCCCTGTACTGCGTCGCCGGCATCTCATCCATCAGCATCTTCAAAGAATCCGCGATATCACGGCTTGAGAGGCCTACCCTTTTCGCCCTGGACTGATCCACGTCTATAACTATCTTTTTGGTCTTGTTGCCCCAGTCATCCTTTATGTTATAGGTCCCCGGGATCTCCCCGAGTATTTCTTTTACCTGGCCCGCCAGCTCATAAAGAGTATCAATATCATTCCCGGATATCCTTACCTGCACCGGATCTCCCACGGGAGCGCCTGATTCAAGCTGTTTGACGACAGGCTGGCCGTAAAGGATGTTTTCCTCCATAAAGCTCCGCGTCTTTTCTATAAGAGGCTCCACATCCCTGAACGCCCGGCAGTTCACAAGGACATACGCGTAATTTTCCTTCGCCTGTTCGGGCGTGAACTGGAGAAGATAACGCGGCCCGCCTTCGCCGATATACGCGACGAAAGAATTTATTTCTTTCTGTTTACCGAGAAAGTCTTCAAGTTTTTTAAGCTCTTCCGAAGTTTTATATATGCTTGTCCCTTCGGGCATATCGAAATTGACATAGAACTGGGGCCTGTCCGAAGGGGGGAAAAATATCTTCCGCACGAACCCGAACCCCCAGAGCGCCGCTATGAAAAACACCAGGATACCGATCAGGACTTTTTTCCTGTTTGACAGTACATACTCAAGAAACGCCAGATATTTCCGGTAAAAAGGCGTCCCGAACTCACCCTCATCAGGGTCCGCGGCTTCAGGTTTTCTGCCGGAGAGGTATTTCATGAAAAAGAAAGGCAACGCCGCCGCCATAAAAAGGGCCGGAAGCTTCGCGACAAATATGCCCACCAGATAGAGCGCTGTTATCATCGCCGCTCTGAAAGCCCTGTTCCTGAAAACAGGGCTTTCAGGGCTGTCGAATCTTAAAAATTTAAAGCAGAAAAGCGGGATCACCGTAAGCCCGATGAACCATGAACATAAAAGAGAAATAGTCACCACCTGAAAGAGCGAAAAGCAGTACTCGCCTACGGCGGATTTAGCCAGCGCTATAGGCAGGAACGCCGCGCATGTCGTAAGCGTGGAGGTAAGAAGCGGGACCAGAAGTTCCTTCCCCGTGCGCACGCACGCTTCGAGCCTGTCCATCCCCTTATCGAAAAGAACCATCATATTCTCACTCATCACTATTCCGCAATCGACCATAAGCCCCAGCGATATTATAAGGCTGGCTATGGAAACCCTCTGAAGTTGTATTCCCAGAAATGACATAAAAACAAAAGTCGCGAAAATACTCATAGGGATAAGAGACGCGACGATCACACCGGTCCTGAGCCCCAGGGACAGCACCATTACGATCGTGACGATCAGCACCGACTGGAGAAGGTTAAGCATAAAGTCATTTGTCGCGGTAACCACATTTTCAGGCATAAAATTCACGAATTCCACGTTAATGCCCACAGGCAGGCTCATTATATATCCCGCTATAAAATCTTTCACCGTGTCGCCGAGCTCCACTATATTACCCCCGCGCGACATGCTTATAGCGAGGGCAAGCGAAGTTTTTCCGTCATAGCGCATCATTTTCGAAGGCGGTTCAATATACCCCCTCCTGACAACGGCCATATCCTTGAGATATACTACCTCAAGGTCGCCGGGGTTCGATATTATCGTGTTTTCAATATCCTCAACCGATTTGTAATTACCCGTCGGTTCGATCACGATCTTTTCCGGCCCGGAAAAAACCTGCCCCCCCGGCAGTACGATATTTTCATCGGACAAAAGGCCCATCAGCTGCTGAGGCGTCATGCCGAAGGCGCCAAGCCGCGCGTTGGAAACTTCGATAAAAACACGCTGGTCCTGCTGGCCGTACATCTCAACTCTGGCCACAGAAGGGAGCATAAGAAGTTCTTTTTTCATATCATCGGCGATATCTTCTATCTCTTTATAACTGAAACCGTCACCGGTGATCGCCAGGACTATACCGAATACGTCACCGTAATCATCCCAGACAAAGGGGCGTGACGCTTCCGCGGGCAGATCCGCCTCAGCATCCTTTACTTTATTCCTCAGCCTGTCCCATATGGGGCGCATATCCTTGTATTCTTCTTTTATGCTGACGGTTATAAGAGAAACACCGGTCCTGTTTTCCGACTGGACATAATCAAGCTCCGGGAGTTCCTGTATTTTCTTTTCGATCTTTTCGGATATAAGAAGCTCCACGTCCACGGGGGCCATGCCGGGAGAATATGTCATCACCATCGCCTGGCGGATTATTATCTCCGGGTCCTCGTTCCTGGGAAAAGATATATACGCCTGTATCCCCCCGAGTATAATAAGCAAAAGGAGAGTAAATGTTACCCTGTCGTTCTTTATGAAAATATCAGTCAGATTCATTTTTGTTTCCATAAAGTTACTTTCTGCCCTTGATGAAGATAAGGAGCCCCCGCGGTCGCGATGGTCTCTCCGCCTTCCAGGCCCGAAATTATTTCCACCCCGGACTGGGTGATCTCACCGGATTCAACCTGCCGCTTATTCACCGTTGACCCCGCCTTGTCATATACCCAGACATACCTCCTGCCTTCCGGATCTTCCAGGACAGCCTGCGGAGGGACTTTTATCACAGTAGCGTTTTTTTCCAGCGGCATAAATGTGAACTCCACGTCAGCGACCATCCCGGCCCTCAGTTCACTGTTCTGGCCCTCTATTTCCACGGTAACGGGAAATGTAGCAGTTTTTTCATCCACCCTTACCCCTACCTCCGTTACGACGGCATTATAAGTTTTATTTTCCACGGACTTGAAACTTACGGAACAGCTGTCCCCTTTTTTCACTCTCCCGATAAGATGTTCCGGGAGCCCCACCTTTACCTCAAGCGCCCTGCCCGTCTCGATAACGCATACGGCCTGTCCCGCGGCGACATTCTCGTTCACTTCAGCGTCCTTGCGCACGATGCGCCCTTCAAGAGGGGCTTTTAATACGGTATAAGAAAGCTCTTTTTTCGCCAGTTCGTACTGCGATCTGGCCACATCATACGCGGCCTGCGCCTGGTCAAGTTCCTGTTTCGTCGCGCTTTCTTCTTCATATAAAAGCCGGTATCTTTCGATATCCGCCTTAGCGGAAACATATCTGGCTTCCATTTCATTAAGCCTGGTCTTATAATCAACGGGGTCCAGCGTAGCGAGGACCTGATCGGGCACGACTGTCTGCCCCACCTTTATCGGCAGGTCTTCGATCTTTCCGCCGACGCGGAATGAAAGCTGTGATTCCACGGTAGACCGTGAAACGCCGTTATAAACTTTCTTCTGAACGGCGTCCGACTTCTCGATCACCATATATTTTATCGGCCTTGCCGTTTCCTCGAATTCGGTTTTTTTCGCGCATCCGGTAAAGTACACGGATATAACGCAGACACCGGCAAAAATAAATGACATCTTTTTTCTATCCATACCGCTCCCCCCGTTTTCACGGCTGTTCCACGTCAACGCCACGCGCCGTCATATACGCCGTAAGCCCTTCTACCCATTTTTCCTGTTCTTCCTTCGGCGCGAAAGAATAAAACTCGGACACTGCCCTGTCAAAAGTGTAAACATCGTATAAAAAATCATATACCGATATCAGAGCTCTCGCTTCCTGCGTGAACTTATCATTCTGCGCGTCAATAAGATCCGTTATGGACGCTGTGCCTTTACTGTATTTTGTTTTCACTATATCATAGTTTTCCGTCGCGTTATCCATGGCTGTTCTTGAAAGCGATATATTGGGATAAGAGTGCGCCATGCGGTAGACAGCCTTACGCACATCGAGTTCCACGAATTGCTTCTGCAGGTCACGCTTGAACCGCACCCTGTCCCATTCAGACTTCTGTTTTTCGTAATCAAAAGCCTTTGCCCCTCCCTCGAAAACAGGATACGACAGCTGTAAACCGAAGTACCAGTCATCATGGTCATTCCGCGGAATAGCCCCTAAATATTTCTGCCTGAGTTTGTGGTCGGTATATCCTTCCACGCTGGCCTCGGGAAGAAAAAACTTTCTCATAGCGGTATCCTTGTTGAGTTTCCGCTGAGAAATAGCGATGTCCAGGACTTGTATCTCGGGCGAATTCTCAAACGCCTTCAGTGTCATATAATCGAGCATGACCATTAACGTCTCCCGGTTTTTCAGGAACTTCTCCAGCCGGCTGCTGGCAATATAATAACCGACTGTCTCAAGCCCCGGGTCCTCCTCAGAGAACGGCATCTCCTGCGGATGATTCATAAGCTGATTGAGTGTTATTTTTGCTATCTGTATATCGGAACTGGCCTGTATAACATCCGATTCCGAACTGGCGACCTCCGACTCCCACCTGAGCATTTCTTCCCTGCCGGCGACACCTATATCATGCCTGCTCTTGGCCGTACGCAAATGCTGCCTGTTGGCTTCCAGTGTCTCCATCCGGACCTTAAGGAGTGCTTTCTGCCTGAGGTATTCAAGATACGCCGCCGCAGTCTCTTCCGTTATATCAAGCGTCGCCGATCTCTTTTCAAGCTTCGATATCTCCACGGTCTTTTTGCTGTTACGTATCTCAGTTATGACCGGATCGCTGAAAATGAGCTGCGTGAAACTGAATCTGTTCCTGAGGTACCATTTGGGCAGAAGCCCCATAGCATCCTGAGCCCTCTCGGAATCATTGATATCATACTGCAGAGAATATTTGACTTGCGGAAGATATTCGGACCACTTTATAAGATGGTCCTGCCTCGCCTGTTCTATCTCCTCATCCCTTATCCTGAAAAGGAGATTGTTCCCTGCCGCTTCATTGACAGCCTCGTAAATAGAGAGCTTTTCCCCCCAGCCTTCGCCGGCATTCAATACTTCCGCGCTGAAAAGCACGTCAAAAGGAAGGGATATCCCTATTTCGCGCGCCGTCCTGGCATTCACCACGAACCTTTTTTCGATCTTGAACTCCACGGGTATATTCCCCGCGTCTTCCCCGGAAAATACTCTCTCAACATTGACAGCTATCCTTCTCGCGAATTTTGTAAGAAGTTTCGGCATCTGCCCCGCCAGCACCCCTTTTTCCACATCGACATATCCCAAAGCGGAAAACGCAGGCACCTTCAGCCCGTTCAGCCCGTCAATAAGCTTTTGATACTCTGTTACCGGCAGGAAAGAAGACGGCGTCAGATACACGGCTTCCGCCCTGGAGCCTTTAAGGGCGGCCAGCGCCTCCTCCGCGCTTTCACCGTAACCGGTAAATATTATTTTGAAATCCCGCGGGCTAAGCCGCCCGGCGATCTTCCCGGCCTCAGCGAGCAGGACACTGTCCACATAAATATGAAGTGTCTTGAACGGTATCACTTTTCTGAACGCTTTGAGCTGTTCCTCAGCCATACCGGGGATCGAAAGGTAAGTCAGGTTCCCGATCCCGCTCACCCCCTCCCTGTAAGGCATCTTCATTATATCCGTATCATAATAGTCCGCGAGTATCAGCGGTTTCGCGAAACTCTCCATGGAAGAAACTATCCTGCCGAGCAGAACACCCGCGCCTATTATCAGGTCAGCGTCATTATCCGAAAGAAGCTCTTCGAGCTTACTGCGGATCTCATCCTCATCCCACGACCCGTTTTCTTCTCCGATAAAATCAAAGCTGTATTTTTCCCCGGCCAGATCCCGCAATTCCTTACGGACCGCGCCCATCTCATTTTCATAGAACAGATCCGGGCCGTCATATAAAAAGACTATCTTCTTAACCGGTTTTGTTCCCTCTCCCTCCGGATCCTCCCGGGAAAACGCGCTCTGGTAACCGTAAAAAACGCCGGTAAGGGCGCATATTACCAGAACCGGCGTAAAAATCCTACATCTTATCTTCATTAATGACCGCGTTTCCTTCTTTGATCTGATAAAGATACATACCGACCAGGCGTGATATCAAAACCGCTATGAACAAAACACCTGTTACAGCTTCAAGAATAGCGAACGACTGAGCGTGTATGGATAACGCCGTGATATCGCCGTACCCAAGAGTGGTCAGCGTCGTAAAACTGTAATAATTAAAAGTGGACCATTTATCAAGGGCCCCGGACTCTAAAGCGCTGTTAATGACAAAAGACCCGGGATGTACACACTCAAGCAGCGCGTAAAGCATCCCCCAGCTTATCCCGATAAGCAGATAAGCGCTCACCCCGCCAGCGAGTATATCTCTTGTCACTTTTTTGGCGCTCATTATGTGGGAAACGATGCAGATCACGGCGAAAAAGGAAAATACCATCATAAACGAAAAACTTAATATCTCAACCACTTGATTGTCTAAAAGCTCATCCGCCCAGATCAGGATACTCGTGGGAACAGCCAGGGCTAAAGCAACCACAAAATTCACGCGCTTATAGGTGCTCACCGCGAATGTGGCTGAGGCCAGAACCAGAGTAAAGAAAAACACGAGGATCTTCCCGGATAACACGCTTTGCTCTACAAAAGGATAAACGAACAATATAAAAAACAGGCATATCAATAAATAAAACAACTTGCCGCTTTCTTTCACTCCGGCTCCTTATATGATAGTAATCTGAATAATATTACAATCAGTATACACTGTCGGCTCCGGGATTTCAAATCCCGGTATCAACCTCAAAGGCGGGGTAAATTCCATAGGATTCGCGGAAGGTTGAATTCATCACGAATGACGTGTTCGTGGAAATTACGTTACCAAAGACAAATGTTAACTTTTTTTACAGCATTATATTGACTTGTGGGTAACGCTCAAGCTGTTAAAAAGCCATCTCTCCTCCCACGGAACATTACCCCTGACAGCCTTCACGTTACAGGATCGTCAATATCCCGTAAATCCCCCGAGACAAACACTCTCACTCAAAGGTACTAAAGGGTATCCAGAAGCTTTTTTCCGTACCGATTACGGTACTGTAAGAATGCAGCATCCCGAAATTGGCACAGCGGACAGAATACCAGTTTATATCGGGGTTATGCGCGAGTTCATTCTTTATTTCATCTGTCATTACAACACTGTCTTTTTTTTCGGAATGGATCTTTTTAATAACGTTGATCTGATCCGCTTCCGTCAGGAATGAATATACCGGTACCAGCGCGTGTTTATCCACGATCTCGATAATATCTTCAGGATATACATCTTTTTTTGTTTCGATCTCTATGGACACAATGCTGAGCTGTCCAAAAAGGCCGCCAGGCTGCTCCTTTGAAGAAACAGGATAAGTAGTAATAACCGGTATTTGTATTTTAAAATGGATCTTGGGTTTATCAACCGTACTGGTCCTCGCGGAATAGGCGCATAAATATCTTACTAAACATTTTTCCCTGGACACAGGAGTCAATTTTTCGACAAAGAACGGATAATCAAACTCGGCTCTTACGCTTGAAGCATTAAGTTCTTTCGCGTAATCCACGATATTCTCTTTAAGGGTTTCTGTCCCGATCCTGTCTCTGTGACTATGCAGGATCTGTATGAATTTATCTATCCATCCCGCTTCAAACTCATGCATAATACGGGCGTTAATTGAAATACTCGCGACTGTTTGCTGCCCTCCCGGATGCGCCCTTGACACAACTTTCATCGGGAACGGCAAATTTTCCATACCAACATCTGCTAAGAACTTTTTTTCATTCGGCATTTCACATCTCCTTGTCTATTTTCGCTTTCACCCCTTGAAACGTAATATCCCATTGACTTTGTTCCATGCAAAGCGCTTCGATCCCGGGGCTTTTTTCTGCGGGAGCCGGGATCGGGGCATTTGATCCGATGATATTCGCCGGAGACAAACCTAAGAAATCAAGATTGCCGCGTATTTCCGAGATAAAACCTTCCGACGCCTTTAAGTCATTCACGACAAATGCCAGCGCGTCAACACCGCCCAATAAAGATACGAAAGCGCCTACATATTTAACTATGCCATATAGCAATATTTTTTTCACTTTAGTCATGTCGCGGGTAATCCTACCCGCGACAATATCGGCATAACAACACTCTTCTCCCGCGAGAGCCGTAAATCCGCTTTCATTAGCTAACAGGTTATATATTCCCTCAAAGGATACGCCCTTTGAATAAAGCTGGAAAACAACCGTAGGGTCCACGTCACCACACCCATGTGAAGAAAGCAAACCCTCGGCGCAAGTAAAACCAATAGTGGTCTCAACAGGTTTTCCATTCTTTATCGCGGCGATATTGGGGGTATCTCCCAGGTAAATACTTATGAGCCTGTTAAGATCTTTACCCCGTATGTCCCGCGTTTTACGCCAAACCCAGTCATGAATTAAACCATACCCCCCATACCTCCTGGCCCCCTGTCTGCGAAGTTCATACGGAACGGCATAAGTACTGGCTTCATCCGGGAGATCGGCAAAATACGCGGTATCACAAAAAAGCACCTGAGGTACTGCCGGAAATTTTTCGAAGAATATACGCCCCGCTTTTAAAGTCAGGTCATTATGCTCCAAAGAAAAACCAAGGCATCTTCCCAGCATATCCAAAGACTCTTTGTTCATTACATTAATTGTATCCTTAAAGACCTCACCGCCATGGCGCAACAGATATCCGATGCCTTCTATTTGAGGCGCGTTATCAAGTATTTTATCTATACCACTCTGGCCGAACAAAACTTTATCAACGGAAAATTTACCTTTTTCCGCTTTACAAAACTCTATGAAGGGCGGTATCGGCCTGAAAAGCAGGATCATCTCTCCCCTCCAAGCATCTTTAATCCTTCCAGACAGATAACAAGTTCTTCTTCAGTTGGAATAGTCAATATGTCCACATCGGACCCATCCGTTTTTATGTTACATATTTTATCGTCAGTCACGCTTTCATTCTTCTTCTTATCTAATACAACCCCGGCCCATTCCATATTTTCACAGACTTTTTCTCTGACCTGCCAATTATGCACACCTATATCATCGGTAAAAATAACGACATCTACCCCTCCTAATGCCGCTATATAACTGCCGATATATTTCTTTAAGCGATGTATATACATCTTAAACGCTAATTCTATCTGGTCGTTTTCTTCAGAAATACCGTGCAATATATCCCTTATATCGCTCGAGGTGCCTGAGACGCCTAAAAGCCCGCTTTTTTTATTAAGCAGCCCCATCAGATCATCAGGCCTGTAACCGTACATAACCATCATATATATGGTAAGCATCGGATCTATATCTCCGCACCGGGTACTCATCACAAGCCCCTGTAATGGGGAATATCCCATGGATGTATCTATGGAACGGCTATTTCTGATCGCGGCGACACTGGCTCCTCCTGTTCCCAGATAACAGGCCAATATCTTAAGCCTGTCCGGATCTTTACCGAGAAAACGTGACGCTTCTCTGGTAACATAAGAATAAGAAAGGCCATGAAAACCATATTTCCTGAAGCCGAACTCTTCAACGATACGTTTGGGTAAAGCATACGTATAAGCATAATACGGCATCCCGGAATGAAAAGCGGAATCAAAAGCAACGTATTGAGGCGTCCCCGCCGAAAACTCACTTACCTGCCGGATCACACTTAAAGAAACAGGGTTATGTATAGGCGCCAAAGGAACACAGTCTGTCAATTTTCCAAGAACTTCCCCGGCAATAAGAGTTGTACGGGTAAATTCAGACCCGCCATGCACAAAACGGTGCCCCGCGTAATCAATTTGTATATTTTTATCCCGTATATATTTCAGGGCTAACCCGGCAGCTTTTTTATGATCCTCAACAGATACGATCTCTTTATCTACTCTGTTTTCATAATGGTTTTCGACAAAAGATCCCTCAGCTCCCCGGACCCCTACCCTGTGAGCTTTTCCGGATAAAACCGTTTTTATATTATCAGGGTCATCTACTTCGAAAATTTTATATGTGAGAGACGAACTCCCGCAATTAAAAACCAGAATATTCAAAACATACCTCCATTACGTACTTTCATGTATTCTATAACAATATTCAGGTTTGGTAAAGAAATGGATAGCGCACTAGGATAGCGCACTAGGATAGCGCACTAGGGGCGAAAAATCTTTCGCCCCTACAAATACGAATATTTTTTGGCCGGGATATTATATCAAACAAAAATGTTCCAATTATCTATCAGGCAGTACACATCGGTCTGTCTCTACTTGCGG
>JBDRAX010000223.1:0-10805 GCA_043823375.1 Candidatus Omnitrophota bacterium
TCATACACCACGCCTGCCATTATGATGTTGTTGACCGCCACACCTATCGACACACAAAAGAAAGGAAAACCATGGGCATAATTTGTAGTCCCGTCAAGGGGGTCGATGATCCATAAGGCTTCATTTGTTTTCCGGTCCAGATACCCGCTTTCTTCCGCGAGTATCGAATGTCCGGGAAAAACTTCCTTTATCCGGGCGATAATAATTTTCTCGGACATTTTATCGACATCTGTTACCAGATTATTCCGACCCGTCTTATGACTTACCTCTTTTAACGTACCCATTCTTTCAATAATATACCCGCCGGCTTCCCTCGCGCATTCTTCCGCTACCTGGCTGACTCTTTTTAGATCGATCATAAATACTCCTGCCGTAATATATTCATGTTACACGCCCTTAAGCGGGCATCTCCCGCATAAGGCTTCTTTCTTCTTACAAAAATTTTTACCTGTTTCGACTAACAAAGCGTGAAACTGGTTCAACATCCTGTTGTCAGCCGGAAAAGATCCGCTGACAAGAGACTGCACGCTCCCGTACGATACGTCTTCACCGCTGATCAGCCCATGCCGGTAAAATATCCTTTTCGCGTAAACATCTACCACAAAAACAGGCTTGTGAACAGCATAGACAAGGATACAATCGGCAGTTTCCGGGCCTACCCCGTTAACGGAAAGGAGCTCCTCCCTTAAAGTACCGGCCTCGCGCGTTTTAAGCCTTTCAAGATCGCCGTTACATTCTTTCTTTAAAAACCGCGCGATGGATTTCAACCGTTCCGCTTTAACCCTGAAATAGCCCGCCGGCCTTATACTTTCCGCCAGGGAATTAATGTTCACGCGGATGATCTTATCCATATCCAGAAGTTTTTTTTCCCTGAGATTCGCGACCGCTTTTTCCACATTTGACCACGCTGTATTCTGCGTCAAAATCGCGCCGATTATCATTTCAAAACCGGTTTTCGCGGGCCACCACTTCAGATCGCCGAAATACGCGCCCATAACGCGGTATATACGTAATATCCTCTTACTTATATCTTTAGCCGAATCCCGGCATTTGTTTTCACGCATTAATTCGCTCTCTTTCACGCGGCCTCTTTCCGGTATTCCTCTTATCACACGCTCCGCGCGACGGATCCCGACGGCTTATCCTTCCATAATTCAGCCATATGGATCCTTTCGCCGACCGGAGGATGGTCATATAAAAAAAACTTTCGGACAGGTGAAGGGCTTATCTCAGCCAAATTCATACGCGCAAGCTTGTTCATCATGGATATAAAAGCGTCCGGATCATTTGTCAGCCTTAACGCGAAAATATCTGCCTGGCGTTCCAGAAAACGCGAAAAAAAATTCTGCAAGGGCAGTAACAGCACACCGGTCAGAAGCATGAGAAAAAAAAGCACGGGGAAAAGATATAGATCGGAAATAGCCGCCGCGCCGGCAAATTTCACGATACTCCCCGCGGCCCGGGATAAAATAAAAAAACAGGCCAAAACAACGGCCCCGGAAAAAACAAGATGCCGCCACAAATGCCTGTATTTAAAATGCCCGAATTCATGAGCCACAACCGACTCAATTTCCCGCGCGGAGAACCCTTCCATAAGCGTGTCTGTCAATATGACCTTGCGGGTATTCCCCAATCCGGTAAGAGCCGCATTGGCTTTCTTTGTTTTACGGCTGAAATCGATACGGCTGATATTATCCAGAGAAATACCGGCGCGGCGGGCCAGATCCAGCAGCCTTTCCTTAAGTTCTTCATCGCCAAGCGGTGAATATTTAAAAAAAAGCGGTATAATAAACACAGGAAAAAACCTGGTTAACACTATCGAAAACATGATCCATAACCCTGATATTATCACCCACCAGAGACGCGGATAATTGATTAATACGGCGTAAAACACAAGCACGCAGGTTATTGACAATATAAATGACAATAACGCGGATTTGATCTCATCAAGAACCCAGGCGCTAAACGACTGTTTCGACAGGCTAAATCCATGTTCAACAAAAAAAGACCTTAATAGATGAAGCGGAAATGACGCGGTATATATATAGAAAAGAAATACACTGCAGTAAAAAAAACACCCAACGTAAAAATTGCCGCTGACAAAAGACGCGAATATCGATAATTTTTCCGACAAAAACAGCTGGAAAACTAAAAGCGCCCCCGCCGTCACGAAAATATCAGTTATAAAAATCTTTATTTTTACCGCAGCGTATCTCTTTGATCTATGGATCGACTCATCCGAACTCATGTTCTGGAGTTCACCTCATCCAGAGCCTCTTTAGCCTGTTTCCGGACATTTGTGGATTCCGAGTTAAGAAGCTCTTCCAACACAGGTTTTTCATTCTTTCCGCCCATTTTTCCCAGCACGGTTATAGAGGCTAATTTTACATCCATGTATTCACTGCTAACCTGCTCCCTCGCTATCTCAACAGCCTTGTCGTTTTTCTTATCGCACAGGGCAATGATAGCCCGGCTTACGACCTTTGGATCAGCGCTTTCCGTAGCCTTAAGTAACTGCTCCTCGACTCCCGGGACATTCAATTGGGCGAGAGAATCTATGGCAGTTCTCCTGATACCGAGTTCAGGGTCAGACATCAGCATTAAAAGCGGCTGAAGGCAGTCCGGCGTCCCAATTTTACCTAAAGCGATAACTACCTGAAAACGCACGTTCGGGTCGAAATCTCTTATCATCTGCGCAAGATAAGGGACCGCTTCTTTAGCCTTTAAATCGCCTAATGCTATTACCGCGAACATACGCACGCGGGGATCATAATCTCCCAGAGAATTTACAAACAACTGATCCTCATCCGAAGGCGACAGATGCGCCAGAGCTTTTATGGCATTATATCTGACATTCGGGTAAAAATCAGACATGAGCTTTTTAAGAGGCTCAACGGATGACTGTTTTTTAGCGATAACACTTAATGTCCTCGCCGCTTCCTGCCTCACCCTGTTACTTTTATCAGAAAGCATCGCGACGACATCATCTTCTACAGAAGAATCACCGGTATCGGCTATGATCCTTAACGCTGATATCCTTACCCTTTCATTCCCTTTATCATTTAAAGCCGTCATAAGGAATTCCGTTACTTCCGTACCGTAGCCTGACAATTGCCGCTGGGCATCCATCGCTTCCCTTTTGTCATAAAGCTGCGTCACCAGGCGTTTGATCTTATATGTACGGTCAAGAGAATACGACGGGCTGCTTGAAACACACAATACAGCGGTCATTAAAGCTATTACAAACATTCCTCTACGCATATCATCAGCTCCTTTTAGTTTTAAGCGCTTTATACGGGCTTCGCCGTTTTCTTAACCGTTTTTTTAGAAGGCTTACTGCCCTTACCGCTTTGTACCAGTTTCTTTTTCATCTTTTCCCCGTCGGAATTTATTTTAAGCATACGCTTCCTGAACTTTTCCAGGTCCTCCGGGACAAGGGTCCCGTTCATAAGTTTTTCCCCCACGAATTTTCCTATTTCATGATAAAGCCATTCTCTTTCGATTTTTTTCTTCTGGATCTCAACATGAACCTGAGCGGATCTATACACCTTGGAAATATCGTCTTCCGCTATTTTAAGAGCTTTAGACAGCTGTTCTCCGGTCTTCTTTATCATCGGCTGGTATTTCTCGAACAATTTGTTCAGATCGCCTTTTTCCTTCGCCATAAAATTTCTCCTTTCCTCTTTGTGTCTATTATCCTTCAAAAAAATCTTCCTGATCTTTAGAAAACCTCGGACGGCAGATCCCTCTTTTTGAATTCCTGATAAAATCCATAAGATGAACTATTTCCGGGGACTTATACGAATGTTCTATCTCTTCAAGCGCCTCATCCACTTTTAATCCCGACATAAATAATAATTTATACGCGCCTTTTATCTCACTTATCGTCTCACGAGGGAACCCCCCGCGCCGCAATCCGACAAGGTTAACACCGCGTATCAACGAAGGCCCTCTTACCAGCATATAAGGAGGTACATCCTTATTTACTCCAGTGAACCCTCCGATCATGGCATAAGCTCCGATCCTGCAGAACTGGTGGAAAACAACATTGCCGGAAATAAACGCGCCTTTCCCCACTTCAACATAACCCGCGAGTAAAGCGCTGTTCGCTATAATAATATTATCCCCCAAAACACAATTATGCCCCAGGTGCGCCTGGACCATTAAATAATTATTGTCCCCTACTATAGTGGACGAACCCTCTTTAGTCCCCCGGTGAATAGTTACATATTCTCTTATAACATTGTTTTTGCCTATCTTCGTAAAAGTAGGCGCCCCTTTATACGCGTAATCCTGCGGATCATTTCCTATGACCGCCCCGGGATGGACAACCGTACCTTCTCCGATATCAGTACCTCCGCGTATACAGGCATTGGCCATGATCTTTACGCGGGGGCCTATTTTGACCTGGCCTTCTATCGTAACATTAGTACCGACTTCAGCGGACGGATCTATTTCCGCTTCCTTAGAAATAAAAGCTGTTCTATGTATCCCCATCTACTGATGTCCCTTCCGTTTATTCGTGTCAAGCTTATCTACAAGGTCATTGATAACTCCCGCTATGGGGCTCAAATCGTGATCTTCGTTTATCTGAAGCCTGACACTGTAATCACCTTCATCGATCCTTTTTATATCCTCCTCAAGCCTCTCCAAAGGGGCTATAAACCGGTAAGAAAGGATAACCGCCCAGGAAAGGAGTAAAATGAACACAAACGGCAACCCGACAAGGAGTATCAGGTTTATACGCTCTATAACAGGCAAAAGATCCCGGGCTATAACGTCCGGCAGAGCGATCTGTTCCGCCATAATATTCAAAATAAGGTAATAGAGGCACCCCCCGACAAAAACCGTGGGGATTATCATGGAAAGTATCAATACTAAAAGATATTTAGACTGTAATGACCGGTTCAAGTATCGAATAGCTGCTCCTTCCGTTACGCGCTATTTGAAAAATTTATCAGTTTTATCCTTTAAAAATGCCCGTAAAGCCTCTTTACAACTCCTGAATATTTCCATGAGATCATTTATACATCCTGAGATAAGCCCTTTTTCCCCGCTCCGGGCAGACATATCTTTTAGAGAGGCCTCGTGTCCCGCCTCCATATAACCGATAACAATATTTGTGTAATATGCCTCCGCGCTGTCTCCGGTACTATCGGAATCCGTCATAAACGAAACTGCCGCGACATCTTTTTGCAGTTCTTCCCCGAAAAGCTCCCGGTAATCGCTCCGTATATCCCGGTCTTCATGGCGCCATTCGCCCGTTTCCCCGGACTCTAATACAATGATCCTTACATTGCTCGTATACGGATTATACGCTTTCGCCCCGACAGGAGCGTCTTTTGCCCATACATACTGGATAGCCCTGGTTTTCAGAAAAAATTTAGACGCGAAAATAACATATACCTGCGCGACAAAATCAAACTCTTTTTTCTTATCCAGTGTCTCCGGATGTTTCCGCCCGGGAAACCTGACGGGTGTCCAATCCCAGCTTAAAAACGGATCCTTAGTGAACTTAAGTTCCGTCTTATAGTAAAGCGCGGAAGCGGAATCATCACTATCGGCCCTGACACAATTTTTTCCCGCGTATTCGGCTATACTGTACTTAGTCCTTCCGGACGAAAGTTTTTTTTCTTCCCAGTTTCCCAGATCGGCATTATCGACAAAAGTGAACTCTTTTACTATCCTGCGGCCCGGTGGAAAATCCTCTTTTTTTTCCCAGGTCTCATATCCCGCGAAAAAAAACTTAAATTCTGTTTTTATTACCGCAAAACAAGCTAAAACCAGAAAAAACAGAAATATAAGTTTTCTTAAGCTTCCTGACTTCTTCACAAAATCCCCTGTAACATCCTGTTACAACTTTACCCTTTCCGCCCATTCGCCCATAATGGGTATTTTCCATTGTTTCCCCATTAATACATTGGCAATAGCGATAAGGGAAAGCACCCCGCATAAAAACATCCCGACCATATATATCAGCGTCCCGAGAAAAGGAATTATGCCGATAACAAAAAACGCGATCTCCGCTATAAAAAGGATAAGCCCCTGCCTCATGTGAAATTCGATAAACTCACCCCGTTTTTTCATTAATATTGGAATCAAACAAAGAACCCAGATATATGCCAGGATAGCGTAAACATTATCATCTGATAATGCCGTTTTATTCTCACCTGTTTGTTTTTCCTGATCCATCCCTGCTCCTTTTTCTATATAATAGTTAATAGTTATACCTCAATAATAGCGTTTTATATATTCTAATGGTTATATAACAAAAGTCAATAGCCATCGCATTTATAACGGTTACAGGATCAGATCTTATGCTTTAGAAATAAAAGAACCGGCCCGCATTTAGCGGGCCGGTTCTTTTATTACGCTGAGTATAACTCTTAGAAGCTGAGTTTTACAGTACCGACAACATCAGTCGCGATGTTATCCTCGCCGCCTCTCCAGTAATTGCCTGGAAAGAACCATCCCGCGAGAAGGCCGAAAGATACATCTTCCGTATAGTCCCATGTTACTGTTACATCGACTTCGTCACCGACATTTTTGCGAGTGTTATCTTCGTTGTACTGCTTGTCGAGCCAGAAGTGAGCATATGTCGCGTTAACAGTCAAGCTGTCCGTTGGTTCAACACTGCCTCTTACAAGAAGCTGGTGCTGGTTTGTAAATGACGGAGTGCTTACCTGTGTCGTTCTGTAAAATAC
The DNA here is from genome assembly GCA_043823375.1 of Candidatus Omnitrophota bacterium. GTDB lineage: Bacteria > Omnitrophota > Gorgyraeia > Tantalellales > Tantalellaceae > JBDRAX01. The sequence continues at coordinate 6,705 of JBDRAX010000223.1, forward strand.
GTTCTGGAATTCCCTGATCGCTGTATCAAATTTACCTCTGTACATCGGGTCCCATCCGTTGTATGTACCATTCGACGTTACATTCCTGTCACCCGAATCTTTTTCACCGGAGTAGTATATGTATTCCGCGCCAAGAACTGGCCTCCACGCGAAATCATCCTGCCAGTAACGGCATTCGACCATAGCGTCTATCGCCCAAGCGCTTCTTTTGCGCTCTTCGCGCTGAGCCGCTATACCGATAAAATCTCCGGCCTGGTACGCGCCTTCAAGAGCGATCGTCCAGTCTTCGATCGGATCAAAACTTCCGCGGGCACCGAACGTATGAACGTCATTGCTTGTTAAATTGTTGTTCGCCGTGATCGACATAATTGTCGCAGCAGTATCCGGATTTCTGTGCTGTCTGTACCACCAGTAACCTTCCACTTCCGCGTTATAGGAATCGAACACATAACCCACGTTGATACCCCAGAGGTTTATGTCGTCATCAGATCTTCTGGCATTTTCACTCATTTTCGCGAAAACACCGTCAATCGTCCACGGGTCATAATCCAAAGTCGCTCTTACAGCGTCAAAAGATGTAACGCATGTGTATTCCTGCGGGTAAATGTTGTTTTCAGAATCAAGCAGGCTGTTCCCTATGATGAAACCTTTACCAAACCAGAGGTCCTGACGACCTATTCTGAGTGTTAACGGTGAATAAAGGAATTCCTTAAGTTCGATGTACGCTAAATCAACGCCGATTTTGTATGCGTTTGATTCATTGAGTAAGCTCCCCCACCAGTTAACGTCACGGGCAACTACCTGATCCCTTATGCCGGCGATCCTTCCGAGTTCACCATTGTTATCGGAAAGATAATACTGATCGCCCCATACTCTCTGGTTCTCTAATCTGATAACCGCCGCTACATTGTCCGTAAGATCAGCGTCTACCTGCACTTCAACAGTGCTGAGCAGATATGTCGCCCAGTCGCTTGAACCATAACCTGTGTTAGTTGTTACAGTGTTATTATTGTCCAGGTCAAAATTGTCCCTCGCGAAAGCGCGTTCTGTGATCTCTCCGCTGATTTTCACGCTCTGTGTTTCGGCATATGCGATTGTGGACACCGCTAAAACAAGCGCCACAGCACATAATACTTTTAAAAACTTCATTGTGCCTCCTTTTAAAATTCAAATAATTGCTGATATATCGAACGAACAGAACTTGCTGTTCTTATTGCTTCTATATTAGTATCGCCGTTCTTTTGTTTGACAGTTTCCGGCTCTGGACATAACGATTTATTTCCTCCCCCCTTTCTTAGCCTGTATCGAAACTGCATTGGCGGTACATGCGAATTTTTTATTTTTACGGGCGCTATTTTTCTTGAACACAATATCCCGTATTTTGTCAAAGTATAGCATGAAATTTTTGCGAGTCAAGTAAGAATTTTATAAAATTTTATGTTAGCATAACAAAATTTTCTACTAAAATTTTGTTATATTAACTCCATCTATCCCCGAATAAGGCGCGTAGATGTTTTCTATCGGCCATGGTTCCGCGACTCAGTATTTGATAAAATTTTTTCTACGATTTTTTCCGAATTTCTCAAGATCTCTCCCTTAATAATAGCCGCATCCGTAAGTCCGGAAAGGATCTCTTCCCTTTTTTCAACAGTAAGAAGATCGTCCGGGGCATGCGCGTCAGTATTCAGTACCATATGCGCGCCGGCTTTGACCGCGCGTTCAAAAACATGCGCGTTTGTCTTTGAGTGCCCTTTTCGCGCCGTTATCTCGAGAAAGACGCCTTTCTCTCCGGCAAGCCGCGCGGCATCTTCACTGATGTACCCCGGATGCGCCAGAATATCCACCCCCGCTTTAATGGCAGCGGTATTTGTCCCGGGAATGACCGGTTCAACAGGAGACTCACCGTGCCCGACTATTATTTTCGCGCCATTATCTCTGGCATATTTTACAATGTCCGAAAAAACCTCAACCGGAACATGCGTGATCTCTACGCCGGGGAGAACAACGATCTCCCAGAATTTGTTCAATTCCACTGAAACCCTTATTAGCGCTGATAAGACTGTTTCTATATTGGAATAATCGACATGGTCAGTCAACGCTATGGCTTTATATCCTGAAACATAAGCGCGTCTTACCAGCTCGGAAGGTATGAGAACCCCATCGCTTAAAAACGTATGTGTATGAAGATCTATCACTGATTTCTCCTTTCATTTTGTTTAGAGATCACATTATAAGGATGATCATTCTCCATTCGTTCCGTCCCCGAAATAATTACCGGAAAATCACACGCCGGTATGATCAGTTTTTTATCAACGGCCACGAAAGACACGTTGTTCCCGAAAATATCGATCACTGTCGGGTTTTTCAAAGAATATGGTACTTCCAGAGATTTTTCCCCAGCCTCACCCCAGGCTACGATCAGGGCCGAATCTTCACTATCGAATTTAAAGACAGCGGAATTTTTTTCCGGATATTTTATCTCCACACGGTAACACCCATCGAGTTTCGGAAGTAATATCCGCGCGGACAGATATGCGGGAAGCGCGGTATATTCACTGTCAAGCAACCCGAAATCAAAATCCTTTGAAAGGCCTATATCGCGTCCGCAATTTCTCAAAGTATGCCAGAAAATCTTTTCGACACCTTCCGCGAGTAAGATCATATAGCTTTTGACAAGAAAAACAGCTTTTTCCTGTTCAGCGTTTTTTGTTTCTCCGGGAGAATAATACGCGGGCGTCGTTGATATCTCCGTAACCCACAAAGGTTTCCCCGGATCATATTTTCCAATTGCGTCTCTCGCGGCAAGCACCGACCGCCTGACTTTATCGATATCCGTCCCGGGATAAATATGTATATTCATTATGTCGAATAGCTCCGCGGCGCCTGATCTCATAAGGCGGCCAACAAAGTGTTTTTTCAGAGGTTCGGCTATACCTCCTATCACAATTTGAGCGCCGGGGTCACTTTTTTTAATTCCCTTGTGAACAGCCCGTAAAACCTCCATATATTCCGCCGGGTCCGGAGACCCTTTCCAGAAAACCGGCAGGTCCGGTTCGTTCCATGCTTCCCAGTATTTTATAACGCCTTTATACCGTGATGCCAGTTCTTGGCATAACTCCTCCAGGTCATTAAGATCGGCCGCGGGGAAATGGCTGTCCGGGATTTTGATCGTATCTATCCATTTTTCCTCCGCTGTGGTATTCCATGATGATGACACCGGTATCGTAAATAATATCTCAATGTTGTTTTTCCTCAGAAGCGCCGTTATCATATCGATTTTTTCCCAGTTATATTCCCCCTTTCGAGGCTCTATAAGATCCCACGCGTCACAATTGAACCTCGCGATCCCCAGGCCCGCCTTTTTCATGTAGAGTATTTCTTTTTTCCACAATTCAAGCGGGGCATACACTCCCAGGCCGCCTCCCATGTAGGCGCCGAAAGTCTGAGGCGTGATATCCACCCGTATTTTTTTTTCAGTACGCACAGGGGCGGAATAACATCCTGAAAAAATAAAAACGCATATCCATATAAAAGCGCAAAGCCGGGATAGACTACGCATAAAAAGTTTTCCACCCTCTTCTGAGCAAATGTTTACAGAAAAATCTTATAGCGCTCATCGCATGAACGTATTTGAGTCTGTTCATTCCGCGTTTCGCGCTGTCTCTTTTATAGGAATGGATAACCTCGGCATACGGGAAATATACCACTCTCCATCCCTTGATCCCCGCCCTGAAACATAGATCAATATCTTCATAGTACATAAAAAATTTTTCGTCGAATCCGTTCAACTGATCGAGCACCTCTTTCCTTGCCAAAAGACAACTGCCCAGCCCCCAGTCAACATCCATTATTTGATCATGCTTTTTATCCATCATCAGATATCTGCGCATCAGACCGTTTTTCACTCCCGGCGCCGTACCGCGTGTTATAAAAGACGCTAAAGTAGGGAACCTTCTGCATGAATACTGTATTTCGCCGTTTTCATATACCATTTTCGGGGTAAGTATACCTATGTCAGGATCGGACTCCATATGATCCAGCATCTTTTCTATTGAACCATTTTTAATGATGATATCAGGATTAAGTATCAGGTGGTATCTT
>JBDRAX010000224.1:0-2763 GCA_043823375.1 Candidatus Omnitrophota bacterium
GGAGTTATAGCGCTTAACGCGGGCGGGAACTGGGATCTTAAAAGATGGCCGGCTGAAGATTTCGCGAAATTGGGGGATAAGATATTCGAAAGATTTAATATACCCGTTGTCATGACGGGCGCTGAAAAGGATATTGCACTGGCCGAAAAGATAGCAGGTTTAATGAGGCATAAACCTGTCGTGTTATGCGGAAAGACCGATTTAAAAACGCTCGGGGCAATTTTTAAAGAAGCAATGTGCGTCATTTCGAATGATTCAGGCCCGATGCATCTCGCGGTCGCGGTCAGGACTAATGTAATAGCGATTTTCGGGCCAACCTCGCCGGAATTGACAGGCCCGTACGGGGACGGGAAATATTTAGTCTTACGTAAAGATACGGGCTGCAAGGTGCCGTGCTATGACCTTAAATGCAAGGATAACAAGTGTATGAAGGCGGTTACCGTAGAAGATGTATTGGGGGCGCTTGATGGAATTATCCAATATTCATAAAATACTTTTTATCACTCTTTCCAATGTAGGCGATGTGATTTTGACGTTACCTGTTTTGTCCGCGCTGAAAGATAATTTTCCTGATGCGGCTGTAGATGTAGTGGTGGGGCCAAGGCCTGAGGAGGTTTTTAAAAAGGACCCCAGGGTTAGGAAGGTTTTTATTTATAATAAGGCCGCCGCGTTAAAAGATAAGATGAGATTTATAAAAAGGCTTAAAGCCGAGAGATATGACTTGGCAATTGACATGAAGACAAGTCTTTTGCCTGTCTTAATCGCGGCGAAAAACAGAACAGGATTGTTCCCCGGGCCTAAATCAAAAATAAAACATAAAAGATTAATACATTTAGAGATCTTAAAACCTTTTGGAATAAAGTATAAGGAACAAAGAAATATTTATATAGATGATGAGTCCAAAAATAAGATAGATAAGACGCTGAAAGATAATGGAGTCAAAGATACGGACACATTTATAGGAGTGAGCCCGGGAAGCAGGAGTCATTTAAAGCAGTGGAAAAAACAAGGGTTTATAGATGTTATAAGCAGTATCCTAAAAAACCCGCGGCATAGAGTTATTTTAATAGGCGACGTAAGTGAATCTGGATTATCGAAAGAGATCGCGAGCGCGATAAATAAGCCGGGCTCTCTTATTGATTTAACGGGGAAAACAAGTTTAAACGAACTCTTCGCGCTTATAGAAAGATTTAATATGCTTCTTACATGCGACAGCGCGGCTATGCACATGGCCTCTGATTTGGGTGTGAAGGTTGTGTCGATATTTGGCCCTACGGATCCTGAAGAATACGGGTCGAGGGGCAGCGGAGATATTGCTATACGCAGGAAGTTAGAATGTTCTCCGTGCAAAAAAGCGCAGTGTGAATTCGGAACGCACGAGTGCATGTATTCTATCAGCGCGGAGGAAGTTTTAGCTGCGGTAAATAAAATATTATAGATTTCTTTGGCCCTGGTGAAATAAACTAATATGAACATATCTAATGTAAAACGAATACTGATTACGAGGACCGACAGAATGGGAGATGCGGTGCTGTCATTGCCCGCGATAAAGGCTGTAAGAAAGGCATTCCCTGACGCGTATATCGCGGTCGTGGTGCAGCCTAGAATAGACGATTTATTGAAAGGGAACCCGCATGTTGACGAAGTAATAGTATATGATAAGAATAAAAAACATAAAGGGATTTTAAGAAATATCAATTTCATAAAACAGCTCAGGTCAAAAAGATTTGATATGGCTTTAATTCTTCACACGACAAAAAGAATAAATCTTATTTGTTTTTTAACCGGGATCCCGAAAAGGATAGGGTACGCAAGAGGCAAAGCTGATTTTCTCCTAACGGATAAAATAGCCTATACGAAAAAATTAGGCGAAAAACATGAAGCAGAGTATTCTCTGGACATATTGCGGTATCTTGGGATAGAGCCTGAATTTTCATTACCTTTTATATATGTCCGGAATGATGATGAGAAAAAAGCGGATGTCCTGCTTAAAGGCCTGAATATCGGAGCGGGAGAGAAATTCGCGGTTCTTCATCCCGGAGCCAGCTGTGTGTCGAAGATGTGGCCTCTGGAAAATTTCGCGAAGACAGGGGATATGCTGATAGAAAATTTGAAGATAAAAGTCATGATTAACTTGGCGCCTGATCAGGCCGCGCTTGGAGAAAAGGTACGAGATATGATGAATAGTAAGCCGGTTTTTTTCCGTGATCCGACTACTCTCGGAGTATTGGCCGCGTTATTCAAGAAAGCGAGTTTGGTCATTTCTAATGATTCAGGCCCTAGTCACGTCGCCTCAGGCGTTGGAACGCCTGTTATCTCCATATTCGGCAGAAATCAGAAAGGCCTTAGTCCTGTAAGATGGAGGCCTCTCGGAGACAAGGCCATAGCCATACATAGGGATGTCGGCTGTACAGAGTGCCTTGCTCATGACTGCAAAAAAGATTTTTTGTGCCTCAGGGAGATAACCGCGGAGGAGGTATTTAATGAAGCAAAAAACATTTATCGTTAGAACGGGAATATTATGAAAACAAGGATATTTTTGCCTATTTTCGCGCTTATATTTTTCATTTCAGGCTGCGGGATTACAACGAGCTACAAGATCAAAGAAAAAAAACCGGAGGAAATCAAAATAGTTGCCCCTAAGCCTAAGCTGCGAGTCGGAGAAAAGTTTACCTATAAAGCGGATTGGATGGGGATGGACGTTGGATTAGCGGTTTTATCTGTAGATGAAATCATGGAATTAAACGGCCGCGAGGTCTATCG
>JBDRAX010000225.1:0-5005 GCA_043823375.1 Candidatus Omnitrophota bacterium
AAGGCTGACAATTTGAAATGAGATGCGCCACTTCTGGGGGATCTTGTCTTTCGGATCATTAAAAAGGCTCTTCCGCGGAGGGAGTTTATAACGAGTTGCGGTTTTCAGAACTGCGGGTACCTGCCGATGAATCTGATAGCATTTTCTTTTTCCGGTGTTCTTTCCGACAGGCTCCTCATATATACGTTCCTGTATACAATGGGGTTTAATATTTTAATGTGGTCGCTTGTGCCGCTTTTTCTGTCACGCAGACTGAGGAGCGGTTTTAATTTTAGAGTTCTTATGAACGCGCCCGTCATGGCCATAGTGTTTTCACTCGTATGGGTAGGTTTTATGGGTAAAGGAAGCCTGCCGGGGATAATAAATGAGCCTGTAAGGCAGTTGGGCCTGGCGGCTTTTCCTGTGGCTATGATCATACTCGGGGCATATCTTTCCAGATACAGGGCGCACAGGCTTGAAACCGATTCACCGGTTATGGCTTGTGTTTTTACGAAACTTTTTTTGTTTCCTGTTCTGATTTTATCCGTTCTTTTTTTTACTCCCATGTCTTCTGATTATAAATTCTTTCTGTTCCTGCAATCTATAATGCCTACAGCGGTATCTCTTGTAGTTATAGGCAGTTATACCGGCGCGAACAATAGATTCCTCAGCAGCTGTATTTTTTATTCGCATATCGCCGTAGTTTTCACTATTCCTCTCTGGTTTGAGGTTTTCCGCCGGGTCATTAAATAACGCGCCGCTTACTATCCTTACGCTGGCTAATGCCGTGTTTCCCGCCGCGGCGGATCGATCCGTGTTCAACTGAACTATAGTGATCAACTTGACTTGAGGTTGAGTATCAGGTATTTTCTAATCAGCTGATCAATTATAAGAATATTATTAAGTAAAAGGACTGATCATGATAATCGGGATAATACTTATTTTAAGCGGCATACTTATAGCGTTATATCCGCCGCTTTTGTCTCTGATAATCGCCGCGCTTCTCGTTTTTACCGGTTCCATCCTTTTTTTAGTGAGTTTAAGATATAAGAGAATATCCCGTGAATCCGGGGATCCTTTCCTGGATTTTTTTATCAGGTTCTGAAAAGCGCGTGCGGGGCAAAAAAACTTTAGCCTGGAATTTAGTTTTTGAGCGGAATTAAATCCGGTATTTTTTGAATATATATCCAGTAGAAAAGGAGATGTTATGAGGGAATTGAAACCCGAGGAGATCAAATCTATATGTGACCCTTCGATCTTTCCGTTTAAGACAACGGAAGATTATGAGTTTGAACATGAGCCTTATCACCAGGAACGCGGCGTGAGCGCTATTGACCTGGGGTTAAGCGTTAAGTCTGAGGGTTTTAATATTTTCGTATGCGGCGCGGCAGGTACAGGGCGGAATACACAGGTAAATAAATCGGTAAACGCTATCGCCGCGAAACAGAAGACCCCTGATGACTGGGTGTATGTTAACAACTTTGTTATGCCGGATGAACCTGTCGCGATAAGGCTCCCGGCGGGAAGGGGTATAATTTTCAAAAAAGATATGGAGGAGCTAATAGAAGAACTCCGGATAGAGATACCGAAGGCGTTTGAAAGTGAAGATTATGAGAGCCGGAAACACGATCTGCTTAAGGAATATAAAAAATCAAGGGATACTACCCTGGAAGAGATAGAAAACACCGCGTATGAGGAAGGATTTGTGCTTAAACAGTCCGCTACGGGAGTTATACTGGTCCCGCGCATGGGTGACAGGGCGATGACCCAGGAAGAGTACGAGGAGCTGGGCGCGGAAGAAAAAGAAGAGATGGAGAAGAAAAAACATGACCTGCATATAAAGATCGAGCAGGTCCTGAGTGAAGTAAGGACTATGGAAAAAGCCGCTAAACTAAGGATAAAAGAACTTGAGAAGGAAGTCGCGCTTTTTTCCGTTAAGCATATTATAGATGAACTGCGCTTTAAATACAGGGAATTCGAGGATATTGTCCAGCATTTGAACCTGGTTCAGGATGACATAGTGGATAATCTTGATTCATTTAAGGAAGAAGAAGAAAATCAGGCCCTTATTTTCGGGATGAAAGGCGCTCCGCAGAAAAATACATTCACAAAATACCAGGTCAACCTTCTTGTCGACCATCGTCATTCCAAAGGTGTGCCTGTTATCCGGGAACCGAACCCTACTTATTACAATCTGCTCGGGAGGATAGAATATGTTTCCCATTTCGGGTCCATGTCGACTGATTTTACGATGGTGGCGCCCGGAGCGCTTCACAAGGCGAACGGCGGGTATCTGATCCTGCAGGCAATGGACGTGCTGAGTAATTTCATGGCGTGGGACGCTTTGAAAAGGGTTATCAGAAATCATGAGATCAAGGTCGAGGATATAAATGAGCAGTTCCGCCTTATTACTACTACGAGTTTGAAGCCCAAACCCATACCTTCGGACATAAAGATCGTAATGGTAGGGCCTCCATGGTTATATCAGCTTTTATACAGGTTTGATGAAGATTTCAGAAAGATGTTCAAGATCAAAGCGGATTTCGACATTGAAATGGACCGGGATATAGATAAAGTAAAAAAATACGCGGCGTTTGTAAAAGTCAGATGCGAAGAAGAAGGGCTGAGGCATTTTGACCGGAACGCTGTCGCCCGGGTTGTGGAATACGGGGCGAGGCTCACCGAGGACCAGAAAAAGCTCAGCGCCCGTTTTATGTATATCGCGGACCTTCTGAGAGAAGCGGATTACTGGGCGGGGAAAGAGAACGCGGAATATGTGGAAGAGGCGCACGTAAAAAAAGCGATACACGAAAAAATTTACAGGTCTAACCTTATTGAAGAAAAAATAATAGAGCTTATAGACGATAATGTGCTTATGATAGATACCGGCGGAGAAACGGCGGGGCAGGTAAACGGCCTGGCGGTTTATGATATAGGCGAATATTCTTTTGGAAAACCCTCGAGGATAACCGCGAAGACGTTTATGGGTAAAAACGGGGTTATCGACATAGAGCGCCAGGTGAAGATGGGGGGGAATATACATTCCAAAGGTGTGCTTATATTGAACGGGTATTTCGGTGAAAAGTTCGCGCAGGACAGGCCGTTAAGCCTCAACGCGAGTATCTGTTTCGAGCAGTCTTACTCCGGTGTGGACGGCGACAGCGCTTCCAGTACTGAGGCGTATTGCCTTTTATCTTCTCTGTCGGGTGTACCCATAAAACAGTCAATAGCCGTTACCGGGTCGATGAATCAGCATGGCATTGTACAGCCCATAGGCGGGGTGAATGAGAAAATAGAGGGTTTTTACCATGTTTGCAAAATAAAAGGCCTCACCGGGGAACAGGGTGTGATCATTCCGGAATCGAATGTCAGGCATCTTATGCTTAAGGATGAAGTTATCGAAGCTGTCGGCAGAAAAAAATTTCATATATGGGCTGTTTCGACCGTGGATGAGGGTATAGAGATATTGACCGGCAGAAAAGCCGGGCAAAAGGATAAAAACGGTAGGTATCCCAAGGGCACGATAAATTATCTGGTAGCGGAGAAACTCAGGGAATATTCGGACAAGTTCGATAAGATCGGGAAAGCGAAGAAAAGTAAAAACAAAAAAAAGAAAAAAGATAAAAAAGAGGACAGTTGATCTTTTCCTGGGATAATCCCTTGTCGAAAAACGCGCGCGATAATGATATCATAAAAGGCCGGAAATGAATGTATTGCTTGTAATCGGTATAATTATGCTCCTTGGTATGCTTGGGGGGCGCCTGATAAGCAAACTTAATATGCCTCAGGTAATGGGGTATATTATTATGGGCCTTTTGCTGGGGGGTTCTGTTTCCGGTTTTTTGAAAGAGTCTGATGTCACTTCCTTAAACCCGGTTATCAGCCTCGCTCTTGGTGTTATAGGTTTTATGATAGGGGCGGAGATCACCCGCGACAGGTTTAAACGCTACGGCCGTTCGATATACACGATACTCGTGGTTGAGACTTTCATGACATTTTTTCTTGTCGCCGCGGCGGTATTTTTTTTTACCGGTAAGCTTTACATGGCGTTGATCCTCGGGGCTTTATCATCGGCTACAGCGCCTGCCGCCACATACAGCGTCCTGGGAGAATATAAGGCGCGCGGCCCGGTAACTATGACTACGCTTTCTATCGTGGCGCTGGATGACGCGCTCGCGCTTCTTATATACGGATTCGCGAGTGTTTTCGCCCGTTATTTCATAATACACCAGGATGTTTCAATAATGAGTACTATGCTCATGCCGGTTTTTCAGATATCGATTTCCATTGCTATCGGCGTACTGTCGGCTGTTGTCTTGAACAGAATAGTCTCAAAAGTAAGGTCAAAAGACAGGATCCTGCCATGCGCCTTGGGGACTATAATACTTGTTGTGGGCCTTTCGAATTATTTTAAAGTTGATCCTATTCTCGCTTCAATGGTGCTCGGAGCGGTAGCGTCGAATCTGCAGTCCCAGGATAACCGTGAAATGTTCGATACTATAAAAAGCCTTAGTTCCCCGATATTCATACTTTTTTTTGTGCTTGTGGGAGCCCGGCTTGACGCGAAAATAATATTAAAGGGCGGGGTAGTGATCCTTGCCGTTGTATATATAATCAGCAGGAGTATAGGAAAACTTGCCGGCGCTTATATAGGCGGCAGGATATCCGGAGCTAAAGAAACAGTGACTAAATATCTGGGCTTCTGCCTTTTTGATCAGGCCGGGGTGGCGGTCGGGCTCGCTCTGGCTACTTTTCACGCTTTTTCAGGCCTGGGAACAGAGGCGCGTATGGCGGGCATAGTAATATTGAATATTATTACAGCGACAACTTTTCTTTTGCAGCTTGTAGCTCCTCCGATGATAAAATACGGGATAAAAAAAGCGGATGAGATAAACAGGAACATCACTGAAGAAGACGTGGTCGAGTCTCATATTGTAGGGGATGTAATGGATGAAGATTTTTTTGTAATAAAGGAAAACGATACGCTTAAAGGGATAATAGATATAATGAAAAAAAGTGAGGCGTT
>JBDRAX010000226.1:0-2163 GCA_043823375.1 Candidatus Omnitrophota bacterium
GAAGCCTGCGTGAAAACGGCCGGAAGCTTTTCAGCCTGGAATCCAGGTCGGATCTGAATGCGTTCGATATACTCGGGTTTTCACTTTGCTATGAGCTTACGTATACTAATGTGCTCAATATGCTGAGTCTCGGAGGAATACCCGTGTGTTCCGTGGAAAGAGGGGAAGGTGACCCTTTCGTTATAGCGGGTGGGGCTTGCTGTTATAACCCCGAGCCTATGAGTAAATTTATTGACGTATTTATTATCGGCGACGGGGAAGAGTCTTTGCCGCGTTTTATCGGCGCTTACCGTGAACTTAAAAATAAAAATTTAAGCAGGAAAGAAAAATTGAGGGCCTTTTCTTCTTTGAGAGGGGTGTATGTGCCGTCTCTCTACCGCGCGGAATACCGCGATGGCCGGTTCTTCGCGCTTGTTCCGCTTGATGATGAGGCTCCCGGTGTGATCGGGAAAAATGTCGTCGAAGATTTTCAGAACGCCTATTATCCTGAAAAACAGATCGTTCCGCTTTTACAGACAGTGCATGACAGAATAGCCGTGGAGATAATGAGGGGATGCCCTAACCGCTGCCGTTTTTGTCAGGCAAGCGCGGTGAACAGGCCGGTAAGGATGCGTGATCCTGAGAAGATTTTCGATATCTGCCGTGAAACTTATAAAAATACGGGGTTTGACCGTATCGCGCTTTTATCTCTTTCAAGCGTGGATTATCCTTTTATCAAAGAGATCTTTGTGAAACTTAACGGTTATTTCAGGGAAAAGGGTGTCGGGATCTCTATACCGTCACTGCGTGTCGATGAGGCTTTTTATGATCTGCCGGAACTTATATCGGAGATCAGAAAAGGCGGTTTGACTTTCGCGCCTGAGAGCGCGAGTGAAGACGTGAGGGAGTCTCTGGGTAAAGACATTGATATGGAGGTTTTGTGCAAATCCGCTCAAATGGCTTTTTCCCGCGGCTGGAATAAGATGAAACTGTATTTTATGGTCGGATTCCCTGCGGACCCGATGGATGAAGCCGATAAAATAATAGATCTGGCAAAACGGATCTCATTTATGAAAACCAGGAGTTCCCGGGGAGCCGCTGAAATAAAGATAAGCGTGAATCCTTTCACGCCTAAACCCCATACGCCGTTACAATGGGTGGGTATGCGGGATGAAGGCACTCTCAGGGAAATGAAACGGATGCTTCTTTCCAGGTCTACAAAAAAGATAAAGATAGACTTCCATAATATCGAACAGTCTCTTCTTGAAGCATGCATGGCCCGGGGTGACAGAAGAGTGGGGGAAGTGATCCATTCAGCTTGGCTTAAAGGAGCTAAAATGGACAGCTGGCTTGATCTTTTTGACCTGAGTTTATGGAGAGGGGCTTTTACTGACAACAAAATGGATATGAATGAACTCGCTTCGATGAGATTTTCCACCAATTCACCTCTACCCTGGGGACATATAGATCCCGGCTCAGGCCAGGAGTCTTTTAAAGAAGAATTCCGGAAGAGCGGGTTTGATACTTAACCGCTCGTTTTTTCTTCCCGTGTTCTCCCGCGGGGCTTTTTTGACTTTGTATTTTTCTTCGTGTATCCTTTAACATAATATATATCTAACGTGAGCCAATTTTATGTAAGGAGGTTCTCTATGGGGTTCCTATCGGCCCTGTCCATGCAGAGGAAGAGTCTGAAGTATAAATTAGTCATCGCGTTTTCCCTTATGTCGGTTATCCCGCTTTTAGTTATAGGGTATTTTGTTACTACATATATAATGCCTAATATCGACAGTTTCGTGGAGATATCCCTTATCGTACTTATCACGTTATGGGTTTCTCTTCTGGGGTATCTTCTCATACGGCAGATAATCTCTCCTATCATAGATCTGTCTCTGGAGACAAAGCTTATCGCTGAAGGCCAGTTCAGTTCTGAGATACAGGTTCAATCGGAAGATGAACTTGGAGATATAGCGACCGCGGTTAATTCCATGACCGGAAAGATCAGGGGATATATCGGTGAATTACAGGATTACAGCAAAAAAACAGCCCTGCTGAACATGCAGATACATAAAAAAGTAATAACATTGACGAATTTGATGCAATTGGGCGACCTTATCAGTTCAGGCGCGGCTTTCGAAAAGGTCATGAATTTCTCCGCTGACAAATTATCGGAGGAAATAGATGACG
>JBDRAX010000227.1:0-5805 GCA_043823375.1 Candidatus Omnitrophota bacterium
ACGGTTTCCTGGTGGTTGCGGAGCATAAAGGGGAGAGGTATATACGCGCGGCTGATTTCGACGCGAAATTAAAGGAATACACGGAAGAGATAAAGAAAAAGACCGGGTGGAACGATGAACAGGCCGCGATAGCGGCGAAACAAAGGCTGGAAAATGAAGGTATTTACCGCATACATCAGGATTTCAGGATATTCGCCACGATGAATCCTTCGGAATACGCCGGAAGACAGGTGTTTTCTCCGGCTCTTTTAAACAGGTTCAGGGTAAAGTGGATAGACGAACCGGATGAGAAAGACATAAGAAAAATATTCAGGGAAAAATATTCGCCGGAACTTAAGCCGGGCTTAATAGATAAAATGACCGATATACATTTTGAGATGATAAAGAAAGTGCCGCAGGACCAGGGAAGTAATACGCGTTATACGATAAGGCATTTGATCCGCTGGATGGACCGCGTGGTAAAGGGCGTGGAGCAGAACGGGGAACATTCGCCTGAATATTTCGCCGTTATGGAAGGGGAGTCTGTGTACGCGGACCTCTTCTCGGATGAAGATGAAACCCATAAAGGATATAAGAAAGAATTGAGGGATATGCTCACGCGTAAATTCGGTAAAGTATATGAATTTGATATGGAAATAGAATTCAGATCATTACCCGGCCGCGTGGGTTTGAACGGTACGAGTCTGCCGAAAAGACCCGGTGAAAGAAAATATTTCGCGCCCGGCCCGAAACTTGTCATGACGGGTTCCATGAAACGGTATCTGCACAAGATAGCAAGGGCGGTAAGATGCGCTGAAAAAGTTCTTTTATCCGGCCTGACGGGCGGCGGAAAATCCGACCTCATAAGGTATTTATCGGACCTGACAAATAATAATTTTATGGCGATAGATCTTGACGGCCAGTCAGACGTGTCTCAACTGGTAGGGCATTATGTGCCCGAGGAAGGGACCGATAAATATAAGTGGGAAGACGGTATCCTGATAAGGGCAATGCGGGACGGAGCGTGGCTTTTGATAGATGAGATCAATCTTGCCGAGGCTGATATTATAGAAAGGATAAATTCTCTTCTGGATGATGACGGTTCTCTGACCGTAAATGAGCATAAAGGCGAGAAATGGGTCCCCGCTGAAGTATATGACAGGCTGGATGAAAAAGAACGGGAAGGAGTAAGGCGCATACACCCTGATTTCAGGCTGTTCGCCGCGATGAACCCGGATCATTACGCGGGCAGGACGATCATGTCGGAGGCGATGCTTAATAAATTCTACAGGTTATGGATCAGCCAGGAAGGAACAGCGGCAGAGGAAACCTCGATAGCTTACGATTATCTTAGCCGGGGCGGGAAACTGCCGGATACGCGGTTCGATGAACTCGCGGCGGATGTGATAGGAAAAGAAGCTGAGTCAGCCGAGATAATGTACCAGAGCGGTATGTTGTCAGGAAACAGGAGCGGAGGCGTGTACCTGAGTATGTTCGGCGCCGGAGCGGCGCAGGAACTTTTGGAGAGGTTCCGCGATTGGCGCGAAAAGGCGAAACAGGAAAAGGAAAAAAAGAGACAGGCCGCGATAAAAGCGTTAAACATGGGCGCGAAATATTTCAAAGCCGAAAAACCGGCGAAGAAAAAAGGAAGCTGGCTGGAGAATGTGAGAAAAAATATCGGCAGGAAAAAGGTAAACAGCAGATTATCCCAGGTGCAGTTCACGTCAAGATTTTACAGCGGGGATATGAATATGAACGCTGAACCCGGAGAAGGTTGGGCGATACGGTATGAACCCGGGCCGCCGACATTTATTTATCCTGAAGAAGAGCTGGAGAAAAAAGGCGCGGATTACGTGTCAGGAGCGGCTATGCATGAGACGGGGCACAGAGACATTTCATGGATAGATAAGGACTTCATGAAAAAACCCAGCTTACAGTTCCTGCAGAACGCGATAGAAGACCCCAGGGTTAATAACTGGATGAAGATAAAAGTTCCGGGGTCAAAACCGTATTTTGACGCGTTTTATCAGGAGATTTATCCCGAGAGCGGTAAAAGCGGGCGCGCCCGCATGAAAGATCAGCCGCTTAACCTGCAGTTCGGTTACGGGTTAATACACCGGTGGTATTATAATGAGGACCATCCCGGTATAGAGGACGAGAAAGTTATTGAAGCTTTGAATCTTACGCGTCCCGCTGTGGAAGAGGCGTACAATACTCTGGCGGGCACCGTATCTATCAGGAGGCTCGATAAGAACGCGATCGAAATAAATTCTCCGGCTTATGGGCGCAGGCGTGTAAACCTCTTAAGTACGGGCCAGAAACTTTTTACGAAATGGCCTGATATCCAGAGTATAACGCGCAAGGATGAAAATACGGTCGTTGTAAATACTTCTCTCGCGTTGGATGAGGAAGTTGAACTGCCTGAAGCCGGAGGCAGCCCGAAATTTATTACGGTGAATTTACGGCCGGGCCACCAGGAAAAGAAGGAAGCCGCGAAAATCGTAAGCAGGATAATCAAGGAAAGGGTCCTGCCCGAATATCAGAAACTGGTAGATGAGGCAAAAGACAGGCTTAAAAATCAGAAGATGAAGTCTTCAAAAGGAGGCAAAAGCGGTTCTCAGGCCCAGGCTGAGGCAGATTCGGAAATAGAAAGTAAGTCTGGAGAAGAAGCTGATAAACTGGGCGGCCAGATAGGAAAAGATAAAAATGAAAAGGATAAACCCGGAGAAAAAAAAGACGAACCCGGGAAAGGCGAGCCGAAAGCGGGAGAAGGCGAATCCGGGAAAGGTGAGCCGAAAGCGGGAGAAGGCGAATCCGGGAAAGGTGAGCCGAAAGCGGGAGAAGGCGAATCCGGGAAAGGTGAGCCGAAAGCGGGAGAAGGCGAACCCGGGAAAGGCGAGCCGAAAGCGGGAGAAGGCGAATCCGGAAAAGGCGATCCGAAAGCGGGAGAAGACGAACCCGGGAAAGGCGAGCGCCAAAAAGGAAAACCCGAAAAGCCTGAACCGGGAAGAGATGAGCGTTTAAGCGTGAGAGAGAGGCGTGAACTGGACAGGCAGTTAAGGAACGCGTTAAAAGATGTTAATAAACGCGGCCTTTACAATAAATATTACAACGCGGTATATCCTGTGGTCAACCAGTTGTTCGGAATACTGGATAATGAACTGCACAAAGATAAAAAGTTCCGGCATAAAGGGGATTATCTCCAGGGCCCGAAACTTAATACGCGTAAAGCCATGACAATGAAGCGCACAGGCGACATGAAGATATGGAAACGCAGGGCAAAACCCACAAAACGGAGTTTTAAATTCTGCCTTGTACTGGATGAAAGCGGGTCGATGTCCGGTAAAAAAGCGGAATACGCCGTGAGGGCGCTGGTAGTGTTCATGGAAGTTCTGTCTCGCCTTGATATAGATTTTTCAATAATAGGTTTCAGCGGCGGAGTCTCTGTGCACAAACCTTTGAATAAACAATTCAGGGATTCGGATAAAGATGAGTTGATCGCCGAAGTTATAGAGTTCATGAATAGAGGAGGGTCGACAAATGACGCAGACGCTGTAGACGCGGCGATCGGCCAGCTGGACAATGAGGCCAGTGATTCGAAGGCTATTGTAATGCTCACGGACGGTGAAGGGAACGTCCGCCCTGTCGGGCCTGTAATAAATAAAGCCCGGGAAAAAGGTATTGAAGTGATAGGCGTGGGTATTGGCGAGGGAATGGGTTATGTGAAAGAGGTATATGAACCGCACGCGGCGGTGGATAAACTGGAAGACCTCCCTATGGTAACAGGGAGAATTATAAAAGATATGATCGAGAAAGGAAAAAGAACCCCCGTAACGGGAGAAGTGGCGCGGGAAACGGTAAAGGACAGAAAATTAATACATTATGAATACAGAAAAAAGAAGAAAACTCCGGGTTTTTTAAAGCGCCTGATAGAGAAAATGCTTTTTATCTCAGCCGTTCTTTTGTGTGTTTTTATTTTCCCTTCCCGCCTGGCGGCGCAGGAAACGCGGAAAAGGCCGCGAGTATTGAGCGGCACAGAGATAAGCAGGCAAATAGTCCGGCCGGAAAAGAATGTTGACAGCGGATTCGAAGTAAGTATAGGCTTATTGTCGAGACAGTATGACGATCTGAAACATAGAGGCATTCTCGATCAGATCAAAGCGAGGGGAGTGAACCATATTGAGCGCGTCAAGGTTTCGGACGAAGGAGACAAAAAGAGTGTTTTAGCGGAGCTGGAAAGAAAAACGGTCCGTCGTAAAGGCCTTTCCGCCCTTTTGGAAATAGATGAAAATACTCCGGAACACGAAGTCCTCGCGTTAGTAGATGACCTGGTAAAAAACGCCTGGAAGGATATTATTAATTTAAGACGCCCGGATCTGTTGTCCCTGAACGCGGAAACGATAAAAAGGATAAAAGATACCGCGGAGCTTGGGAAAATACTGGATCTTTATATCAGGATACATCCGAATGTGAGATCCCTGAGGCTTTCAGAAAAAAGCCTGTATTGTATCCTGGCGGCGGATATAGGTAAAAAGTATCAGACAGCATATACCAAGGATACGATCAGCCGCTTAAAAGCTATAAAAGAAAAACCGGAATTGAGGGGGAAATACCTTGTGACTACGGTTGAGAGCGTAACGGACATGGTTTTACTGGGCGAGGCCATAACGCATAGAAGGGCCCAGATGAGCGTATCGGAGGAAGATGATCCTGTGGTAGATGTGGTTCTGGTCAGGAACGACAGAATAAATCAGGAAATTGATAAGTATCTGGAAGAAACAGGTTTAATGAATTATGTAAGCCGGGACAGGGTCCTGGAAATGGAAGAAGGAAAAACTATAACTCCCGGACAGGTGTTTAAGAGATTACGGGAATGTTCCAGCCCGGGAATAAGCGTATCCCAGATAGCGATCGCCGCGAAAGCGGGTGTTATAGACAAAAGCAGTGAAGAGGCGAAAGAAGCGCTGAGAACAGGCCGGAAGGAAAGCCTGCTGATGGTAGAATCGCGGACCGGATTACTGAACCAGCTGTACAATAAAACATGCGAAGTGATAGACGGGAAAACCGAAATGCTGGAAAAGGTCCCGGGATACAATCTGTACCTGTACATACCGGACGCGGAAGAAGCGGACATGGAAGCCTTAAAAATGTACAACAACATGTTTAACGACGCGTAACGGGTGATCGGGGGACGGTTCTGACTTTGAATTTACATATGTCCTGAGGCCGGGCCCACACCTGTTCCCTGTAAAATTAGCGCGTGAAATTTCATATAGTACAAATGTTATTCGGCGGAAAGAGATCGATATGCGAAAAAGTATGATAAAACCGGATATTATCGCGGTTATATCCGCGCTGATGGTATATCTTTTTACGATTGATATATCAGCGTATGATATGGTCAAGGGATATTCGTATATGTCTGTTGCCCGCAGGCAGGGCCTTCAGGATAAACTGTCTACTCCTGTCAGAAATTCCGGTATTGTGTCGCGGGCTGTTGAAGACAAGGGCAGGATCCAGATGGCGCTTTTCGCGAGTATCAGGGCGCTTCCTGAAGTGGGGGGGATAGGCGGCAATGCGGACATAGGGGAACTGGTAGAGAAAGCAAATGAAAAGATCCTGTCCGAGGTGTCGAATTACCCGGGCCTCCAGCTTTTTATGTATGAGGCACGCTCAAACAGCGTAATGTGCCGGTTCAGGGAGGAAAACGGGGCATCGCGTACATATCACGCTGTTATCGGGCAGGGTACGCTTCCCGCGGATTCACCGCGCGTAGATGTTTATGATGAGAAAGAGTTCGCGGAGCATAGAGTCCAGTCACCGGGT
>JBDRAX010000228.1:0-11596 GCA_043823375.1 Candidatus Omnitrophota bacterium
GAAAACACTACTGCCTGTATTATTCATTCTGGGCCTCTTCGCGTTCGGTTCCCCGATCATGGCGCAGGATAAAGAAATGCCGGATCAGGTAAAAAAAGAGAATGTGATTGCCGTGGAAAAGACAAAAGAGGCAAGGGTGGAAGAACTGATCAGACAATTAAGAGAAGGTAGTAAAAATAAACGGATAAAAGCGGCGGAATTATTGGGGAAACTTGGAAACGAAATCGCGGTAGAGCCGTTAATAAAAGCATTGGAAGATGGAAATACTGTGGTACTTCATTTTGTGAAAGAAGCCCTGGAAAAGCTTGGAAATAAAAAAGCGGGAGGGCTGTTAATAAAAGCGTTAGGCGATGAAGATCCTTCGGTACGTTGTTACGCGGCGGAAGTATTGGGAAATCTGAGGAATAAAAAGGCGGTAGGGCCGTTAATAAAAGCGTTGGGCGATGAAGATCCTTCGGTGCGTCGTTACGCGGCGAAAGCATTGGGGGATCTGGGGAGTGAAATCGCGGTAAAGCCGTTAATAAAATTATTGGACGATAAAGAGTCCTGGGTACGTTCTAATTCGGCGGAAGCATTGGGAAAGCTGGGAAGCGAAAAATCGGTAGAGCCGTTAATAAAGGCTTTGAAAGATAATGATGCAAATGTTTGTAGAAAAGCAGCGGAAGCTCTGGGAAAACTGGGCGGAGAAAAATCGGTATCGGCCTTAATAGAACTGTTGTCGGCGGAAGAAACTTCAAACCGCAGCGCAGCGGCAAAAGCGCTGGGAGAGATAGGAGGCGAAAAATCCAAAGCAGCGTTAATGAGGGCGTCAGGCGCTGAAAAAGGAATAGTCAGCTATGAAATAGCAATAGCCTTAGGTAAAGCAGGAAGCAAAAAAGCTGAAGAGTTATTAATAAAAGCATTAGGCGACAGATTTATAAGTATTCGAAGAGACGCAGCGGAAGCATTGGGAAGACTGGGAAGAGAAAAATCAGTAGAACCGTTAATAAAAGCGTTGGGCGATGAAGATTCTTCGGTATGTTCTTCCGCGGCGAGAGCATTGGGAAAACTGGGAAGCGAAATCGCGGTAGAGCCTTTAATAAAAGCATTGGGAGATGAAGATCCTTCTGTACGTTATTCCGCGGCTGAAGCATTGGTAAAAACAGGGAAAAAGCATCCTGAGGATCCTTTATTAAAAGTAATGCTTGATAACGAAGATTTATTCATTCGTGAAACTAATATCGGGTCAGCTGGTGTATTAATACGCGCTTTGGATGTGCTGTGGGATCAAAGCCGGGTTGACAGGGAAAAAGTATTATTAATTGAACAAACCATTAAGCGTGTGGATGAGAAAGCCCTTATAAAATGGAAACAGGCCCGTTTCAAACAGAAAGTCTGGCCGGATTTTAAACAAAAACTTGCCTGGATCTTAAAGATAACAGGCATAATAGCGCTCTTGTCGATCCTCCTGTCACTTGTCTCAAAGATCCGCGCCTTACGAAAATACGGGCAAAGCGTGAAAACACTACTGCCTGTATTATTCATTCTGAGCCTCTTCGCGTTCGGTTCTCCGATCATGGCGCAGGATAAAGAAACGCCGGATCAGGTAAAAAAAGAGAATATAATTGCCGCGGAAAAGATAAAAGAGGCAAGGGTGGAAGAATTGATCAGACAATTAAGAGAAGGTAGCGCATATGATCGGGCTCGCGCGGCAGGAGCATTGGAAAAACTCGGCGGATGTGAAGCGGTAAAGCCGTTAATAAAGGCATTGGGCGATAAAGATTCTTCGGTACGTTGTTACGCGGCGGAATTATTGGGAAATATGGGAAGCGAAAAAGCGGTAGAGCCGTTAATAAAAGCGTTGGGCGATGAAGATCCTTCGGTGCGTCGTTACGCGGCAGGAGCATTGGGAAAACTCGGCAGTCGTAAAGCGGTAAAGCCGTTAATAAAGGCATTGGGCGATAAAGATTCTTCGGTACGTTGTTACGCGGCGGAATTCTTGGGAAATATGGGAAGCGAAATCGCGGTAGAGCCGTTAATAAAAGCGTTGGGCGATGAAGATCCTTCGGTACGTTTTTCCGCGGCTGAAGCATTGGTAAAAATAGGGAAAAAGCATCCTGAGGATCCTTTATTTAAAGTAATGCTTGATGACGAAGATTTTTTTGTCTATGAAACTGGAAACGGGTCAGCCGGGGGATTAATACGGGCTTTGGATGTGCTGTGGGATCAAAGCCCGGTTGACAGGGAAAAAGTATTATTAATTGAACAAACGATTAAGCGTGTGGATGAGAAAGCCCTTATGGAATGGAAACAGAACCGTTTCAAACAGAAAGTCTGGCCGGGTTTTAAACAAAAACTTTACGGGATCTTAAAAATAACAGGCATAATAGCGCTCTTGTCGATCCTCCTGTCACTTGTCTCAAAGATCCACGCCTTACGAAAATACGGGCAAAGCGTGAAAACACTACTGCCTGTATTATTCATTCTGAGCCTGTTCGCGTTCGGTTCTCCGATCATGGCGCAGGATAAAGAAACGCCGGAGCAGGTAAAAAAAGAGAAGGTAACCGGCGTAGAAAAGAAAAATAAGCCAAGGGTAGAACAACTGATCATGTTGTTAAGAGAAGGAAATGAGAATGAACGGTCAGCCGCGGCGGAAGCGTTGGGAAAACTTGGGAACAAAAGAGCGGTCGAGCCATTAATAGGACTATTGGGCGATAAACAAAGACAAGTTCGCGAAAAAGCGGCGAAAGCATTGGGGAATCTGGGAAGCGAAGAATCAGTGGCGCCTTTATTAACAGCAATGGGCGATAAATGTCTTATGGTAAGTTATCATGCGGAAAAAGCATTGGTAAAACTGGGAAGCGAAATCGCGGTAGAGTCGTTAATAAAATCGTTGGGAGATAAAAAATTTCAGAGAAGCTGTTTCGCGGCCGAATTATTGGGAGAGCTTGGGAAAGAAAGAGCGGTAGAGCCATTAATTAAAGCTTTAAAAGATAAGAAGATCACTGTTCGTAATTACGCCGCGCGCGCGCTGGGGAAACTGGGCGGTAAAAAGGCGGTAGCGGCCTTAATAAAACTGTTGTTCGCAGAAGAAGGACCAAATTGCAGAGAAGCGGCAGCCGCGCTGTCAAAACTGAAAAAAAGCCCGGAAAATATAAATGTGATATTGCAGCGCTTTTCTGACGCGGACGTCTGGATGAAAGTGGTCTTCGCAGACGTATTGGTAATCCTTTGCGGCCGTGAAGCGGTAAAACCTTTAATAGAAGCTTTAAGAGATAAACATAAAAGTGTCCGCGTAAAAGCGGCGGAAACATTGGGGGAATTGGGAAGTGAAAAAGCAGTAGCGCCGTTAATATATGCCGCGTTAGGCGATAACGATTACATGGTCCGAAGGGGAGCAGCGGAAGCATTGTTTGAGATATGGGATAAATGTCCTGAAAGCTCTTTAGCCTGTATCGCGTGTCTTGGCAGGTATGAATTTGTTAAAAAAGCGGAGAATGGGGAAAAAGATGGACTTACCGCTGTATTCGTGAACGCCCTGACTAACCTGTGGCTGCGTAGCCCGGTTGACAGGGAAAAAGTTCTATTATTGGAACGGGCTATTGGTATCATGGACAAGAGTGCCCTTATAAAATGGAAACAGGACCGTTTCAAACAGAAAGTCTGGCCGGACTTTAAGAAAAAGATACGGCCATTTTTAAAAGCGGCAGGCCTCCTGGCTTTATGTCTGCTTGTATCCTCTGTTCTTTTAAAACTGAAAGAAATATTCAGGCTGCGTAACGAGATCGCGGATGCGGAACAGGAATTAAGCCCGGAGAAAATACCCGGTATTCACGCCGAAGGAATGTCAACCCGGATAAAAAGTTTTTTGAGAAAGGCCCGGGATATTATTAAAAGCCATAAACTGCTTGTTCTTCTGATCATTACAGCCGTTATTTGCGTATGCGTTATATATACGGGTAATTCGGATATGCCTGAGTACTGCCTGGCAAGCGGCGCTTTTCTGGGGCAGATAGATGTCCGGCGCGGGGAAGATAAACAAAACGCTGAAGCCGTGATGGCGCGGAACATGGTAAAGATGCATGATCTGATGAGGCGGTCCGTTAAGGAAAAAAAGTTGACCGCTGATCTCAACGAGCCGTACGAATTTACGCGCAGGGACAGGCGTAAGTGGTCTGAGTTCATCAATATGTACAGGGATGAGATGGGGCTGACAAAGGCGTTCATCAGGGGCGCCTGGTATGTGTACGGGGATATGATGCGCTCTTCAAAAGACGAACAGGTATTTATCGATAACCTTAAGGAACTTGACCTTGAGGCGGTTAAGTCGTTCGATTCCCGCGAGGTAAACATAGATGAACTTGTGAGCGTGGGGGAAATAACACATGTTACCGAGGTCTTTGAAAGCAACCCGTCGGTGTTATATTCGTTTTACGTGAGGCAGGAGAAGAATGATGGCGAGGGCGGCGCCATACAGCGGGTAGCGGAAATGCTGGGTTCCGAAAAGATAGAGGACCAGAAAAAAGGCATATTAACATGGCAGGCTCTGCCGGATGAAGCCGCTGAGACACTTGTGGATCAGGGTTTGCAGTTCGACGATGGGGCTTTGGTCCGCGCGGTCGTGTATGTGGCGGGTAAAAAAAGATTTACCGGTTTCAGCGGCCGGCTCTTAAGATTCACGAAAAACGGCGATCCGGAGCTCGCGGCCGCGTCGCTGGAAGCTTTGGCGGAAATGGGATACAAAAAGGCCGCCGCGGAAATTTATAACGACCTCATAAGCGTCAAAGAACAGGATATCAGGGTATTCAAGGCGAGGATAAGGGCTATAGCGCTTTTGGGGTATAAGGGCGCTGAAGATAATCTTATAGATACCGTTATAAGGCATTTGGAGGGCGGGCGGGATGATGATGAAGTGAAAGGCCTTATTCTGGACGCGCTTGTTTCTCTGGGCTCGAGAAAAAAAACAGCGCGCAGATTGAAAGAATTACAAAATAAAACCGGCATTCAGGCATGTAAAAAGGCTATCCAGAAGGACATCATTTGGCTGGAAAAAAGTACGGGGATAAAGGCGTGGCCCGTTCCGTATCAGGGCGACAGGCCGCTGGAAGAGCTATGCATAGAGATCCGCGGGCTTAAGAACAGCATAGATAAGGGGTTCAGGGAGGCCGTAAAAGAAAATATGAACGCCTCCAAAGATTACTACTATGACAGCGATTATTTTTACAGAAACGGGACGAAACTGCAGTTTATCGACACAAAGATGCCTATTAATAACCGCGCGGAAAGCAAGGAAAGCGTTCCGGATAAAAGCACAACGCGGATCATACCTGTATTAAAAGCGGTCAAAGACCTCCAGAAAATAGCTCAGGCAGTGATGATGAGAGACCCCCTGCTTCTGGTGGGAGATACGGGTGTCGGGAAGACGACTCTTATAAGGTATCTGGCAAGGTTAAGTAAAAATAACCTGTACAGGTTTAACCTGAACGGGCAGACGGATAAAACGGAGTTTATAGGCGGGTATAAGCCGGGAAGACGCGCATTTACCGTGAGAGACGCGTATAAATTCATGGAAAGAGTTACGCTGGAAGAGCCGGGAAAAAACAGGGAAAAGATCATCGCCGCGGTAAGCAAAGTCTCAGGCAGTGAAGTCAGTTACGGGAAAGCGGTAGAGGTGATAAAAGGAGCGCTTGAAAAGAGGGCTACCCGGATGGTCATGGACATAGCCGAAGCGGTTAATGACAGCGGCCTGGAATTCGAATGGCATTACGGGGTATTGCTTGAAGCCATGCGCCGCGGACACTGGATAGTCATGGATGAGATCAACCTGGCGGAACCTGAGGTCATCGAAAGGATAAGGTATTTACTGGACGCGCACCCGCGCCTTGAGCTCAGTGAGCATAATAACGAGACATGGATCGGCCATCAGGATTACGACAGTATGGTAGAGGACTATATACGGAAAAACCTCGGGCCGGGCAAAGAGAGGGATATCCTGGTGAAAGAAGCGGTAAAAGAATTAACGGCAAAAGGTTTTCACAGGATACACCAGAATTTCAGGCTGTTCGCGACAATGAACCCGGCGGAATATGAAGGGAGGAATAAACTGTCAGCGGCTTTTCTGAATAAATTCAGGCTGAAATGGATACATGGCCTGTCGCCTGATGAGATAAGGGGAATACTGAAGAAAAAGTATGAGTTTGACGGGGAGACGATAGATAAGATCATGACGATCCATGAAAAACTCACTGAAATATCCGGTTCGGGAGGCAGGCTCGGAAGGAACGAGGGGATAAGCTATTATTTCACTATCAGGCATTTATTCCGTTTAGCCGACAGAGTGGAACGGGCGCATAACGAGGCTTCCGCGTTTAACAGGGAGAAGCCGCGGTCGGAAAAAGACAGGATGATCTGGAGGGAAGCCGTTGAAGTATACAGGGACGGCCTGCGAAGTAAGGATGACAGAGATCTTTTTGATGAAGTCCTGGGGTATAAATTCATCTGGGAAACGCCCGATATCGGTGAGGATATGAACGGTGCCATAGGAAGGGTCGATCTGCCGGTAAACACGTATAAGGAATTCGTCCCGGGTGAAGATTCGAAGCTTAAGCAGGTGAAGAGCACAGCTATCTGGCTGGAAAAAATAGCCAGATGTATACAGATGAATGAAAAGCCTTTGCTGATAGGGCCTACGGGAGCCGCGAAGACTTCTTTAATAAGGTTTTTAGCCCGCCGTACGAACAGTGAGTTCATAAGGGTCAACCTTGACGCGCATACGGATACATCGGACCTTGTGGGCAGGGAAGCGCCTGTCGGCGGATCGGACGGAAAATTCAAATGGGAAGACGGTATCCTTATCAAGGCAATGGAAAAAGGCCAGTGGCTCCTGCTTGATGAGTTTAACCTGGCTGAGCCGGATATTCTCGAGCGCCTGAATTCCCTGCTGGATGATGACGGCAGTTTCGTGGTTACCGAAAACAATAATGAAAAATGGGTGAGCGCGCGTATTTATAAGCGCCTTAAGCAGGCCGGCGAGGACATGAGCAGGATACGGTGTATCAATCCGAATTTCCGGATATTCGCGGCTATGAACCCCTCCGGGTACACGGGCCGCAACAAACTTTCGCGCGCTATGCTGAATAAGTTCACGGAAAAATGGATCCCTGTCATAAGAGACAGTGACGAGGTGAAGGATATTGTCAGGTTTTACCTGGAAGATGAGGCTGTGATAAAAGAAGCGCCGATAAAGGACAGTTATTTAATAAATAAACTGGCGGAGATATTTACCGGCGTATATCTGAAACTTACGGATATGATAGATAAGAAGGAAATTGGCGGAGGGAAGATAAGCGGCGCGAGCGGTACGGAATATAACTTCAGCCTGAGGGACCTGAAAGACTGGGCGAAGTTTGTGCGGAGGCTTCATCCGTCAATGGGAGTCAACACGGCGCTGATAGAAGGGGCGCTTTTCGTTTTCAGGGACAGGCTGGAAGACAGCCAGGACAAGGAGCTTTTCAGAGATAAGATACTTAAGGTGGCAGGCCAGGCGGACAGCGGGCATAAACAGGTAGATATAGACAAACTGGATATTCTCGAAGAAGAAGGGCGCAGGCCTGAGGAGTTGATTACCGACGCTGTCTTTAGTGACGAGGAAATGAAAAGAGTTTCTTCAGAGGAGGTCCGCCAGATTCTTATGGAGAAGTTTGACGCTTTAACCACAGGTTTTCCGCCAGCCCTTAAAGACGGTTTAAGCGAGATCAGGAGAAGGCTGAACACACCGGGTCAGGCGGATGAAGGCGTAAGAGGTTTCGCCCTGCTTCCGGAAGACACGGCGAGGCTATTAATAGAGCCCGTGTTCGATTCGCTCGACGCCGGTGTTCTGACAGCCGCCTGTGAAGTTACCGCGCATTTCGGGTTTTATGATTTTAACGAAAGAATAAGAGAACTCCTGCGGAACAATGATGAGGCTCTGAGGATAACGGCCGCGTTGGCCTTGGAAAAGCTGGGCACGAAATTCCCTCCGAATATATTCGGCAGGCCTGAGAAATTAAAATACTGGGATATTTTAAGAAAAATAACCGGTAAGGCGAGCGGCTCGGGCATTGAAGAGGAACTGGATTTTTGCGGTACTTTCCTGAAGCTGGTATCAGGACTTTTTTCCGTGAGTCTACTCCCGCTTGCTCTTTCTTCCTTTTGTGTTCCGCTTGGCTTTTTACCGTTCATGGGAGGGGTTATTTTAATACTTGGAGTTATGCTGGCTGGGTCTTACGCCGCGTTGAAATTATTCCAGGGGATCATATACAAAAGACAGTACAGTTTTGTGAACCGGCGGTATGAAGGTATTCCCCTTAATCCCGACGATTTTTATAAGCTCTTCGGAGAGTTTCGCGGTGAAAAATATATAAATTTCGGGATAATGGGAGAAGCCCCGGAAAATATACAAAAAAAAGTGGCAGCCGTGATTATATCTATTCTGGGAGGTATAATCCTGGGCATCCTGTGCGGGATAGCCGCGCGGAGCCTGTACGAATGCGGTGTATTGATGGCAAGGCACAACGGGATGGGGGCCTCGAGCATTTGGGCGTTCATAGTTTATTCCGCCGTTTTTGGACTGGTGTTCGGATGCGGGTTGACAAACCTGTTCCTGGTATGGGTCAGCGTGCTCAGTAACCTGATATTGTACCCGTTATTTTATAAGATCCTGCCTGTCGAAAAGCTTATAGGAATGCGCAGATTAAAAGTAAACCTTAAAGGGTACGCGCGGGAGACGATAGATCTTTTTAAAAAATATAAAGAAGAACAGGGCAGGGCGGCGTTTTTAAGCGAGGGGATAAGCTCGGAAAGGACAGGCATACAGGATATAGAGGCTGTAATACGGAAAAATAAAGTGATCGAGATAACCGGGCGTGACGGCAGGAAAAAATTAATGGTAGATAATATTGAACTTCCTGTTATGGAAGGGACTGGGACAGATAACCTTCATGTCCCTGATAAGGAAGACGCCGCGCTTGTTAATACGATCTCCACAGTGCGCAATATGAAAAAAGCGGCTATCTCATTACTTATGGATGAGCCCGCTCTGCTTGTCGGGGAAAGCGGTGCCGGTAAAACATCAGTTATCAGATACCTGGCCTCCCGTTTGAACTGGGGCTTCCGCAGGTTCAACCTTAACGGCCAGACGGAGAAGGCGGAACTTATAGGCGGATACAGGCCGGACAAGAGGGGCAATTTTAAATGGGTAGACGGTATTGTTGTTGAAGCGATGCGCGCCGGGGATATCCTGGTCCTGGATGAAATAAATCTGGCGGAATCGCAAGTTCTGGAGAGGCTGAATTCATTGCTGGATGATGACAGACAGCTCAATATCCAGGAGAACAATACTTTATGGATCAGCTCGGAAAAATTTGACGCGAGGGTCAGAGAAGTGATGTCCGGAGAAAATATTTCCGAACCCGAAGCCGTTAAACGGCTTGAAGCGAAGGGGGATCTTCAGGATAAACAAAAATTTCAGGATACTGGCTACAATGAACCCCATTGATTACGCGGGCAGGAACATCCTGTCCCCGGCGTTAATGAACAGGTTTAAGGTTAAATGGGTAGATGAGCCTTCCGGGCTGGAACTGCAGGCTGTTTTTAATGAAAAATTCCGGGACGCGGACGGCAGCCCGATGTTGCCGTGGGGCGTTATGGACAGGATGGAATGGCTGCATTCCAGGATAAAGAATGTGGCCGAGGCGCGCAGGATAGGATTTGATGAGAGAGACCCCTATTACTATTCGATAAGGGATATCATAAAAACGGGAAAGAGAACCCGGGCCCGCGTGGATGAGAAAGAAAAGGAAACGGGGGCAAAGGTGCCTTCATCCGAACGGATAGATATCCTTGTGTCCCAGTTCACGCGCGTCTATACGGAAAGAATAAGAGATGACGATGACCGGCGTTTTGTCGAAGGTGTGATAAGGGACACATTCGGTAATTCTGCCGGTGCCGGCATGATCGAGCCTCCGGTAATTAAAGAGGACAGTCTCACGCTTGGCGGCGTGAGACTGAACAAATGTAAAAACAGGGGGCCGTATGTGCCGGGTAAAGATTCCGTATTGTTCAGCACCCGTACTACGAATAAGTACCTGGCGTTTATCGCGGAGATGATAGACCGGAGGGAATGCCCTTTACTGACGGGCCCGACGGGAGCCGCGAAAACATCTCTTGTAAGGTATCTCGCGTATCTGACGGGTAACAGTTTCATGCGGATCAACCTGGACGCGCAGACGGATACCTCGGAGATAATAGGGGGATATGTGCCGGAGGAGGATAAGGCGGGTGAATTCAAATGGCGCGACGGCCTGCTTGTGCGGGCGCTTAAAAACGGGTACTGGGTATTGCTTGATGAACTGAACCTTGCCGAACCTGAGATCCTGGAGA
This sequence comes from Candidatus Omnitrophota bacterium, assembly GCA_043823375.1. Classification (GTDB taxonomy): domain Bacteria; phylum Omnitrophota; class Gorgyraeia; order Tantalellales; family Tantalellaceae; genus JBDRAX01. Next base: position 10,399 of record JBDRAX010000228.1, read on the forward strand.
GAATAAACTCCTTACTGGATGATGACGGGAGCCTTGTGATTACCGAACACGAAAACGAAATAATAATGTCAGCCGGGGAATACGAGAAAAAGCTCAGGGAGCATATCAGGAATAATTTCAGCGGGAGCGCTGAGACGGATAAAGAAACGCGGCGCCTCGCGATGGAGGAACTGAAGGAAAAGGGTATATTTTGTGTCCATCCTGATTTCAGGTTATTCACCGCGATGAACCCGGAAAGGTATTCGGGCAGGAACAGGATGTCTCTGGCCCTGAGGAACAAGCTTAGCGAGATGTGGATATCAGGTGAAATGGATGAGGATGAATACGAGGTGATAATTAAAGGTTACTTAACAGCGGAAAGCCCGGAAAGGGATAAAACGGTAAAGGCGATAATTAAACTTCATACAGCCACGCGGGATATAGCGGAGTATCTTGATGGCGGGTCCATAGATAAATACCAGTTCAGCATGAGGGATGTGAAAGCGTTGTGCGGGTTTATCAATAAGTACAGCGAAACGCTTCCATGGGACGAAGCTTTTTCAAAAGGGATAAAATATGTGTATTACGACCGTATGACAACAAAAAAGGATAAGGATCATTTCCTGGAGACCGCGCAGGATATACTGGTTAAGCGGGTAAGGTATAAAAACGCGTATACCTGTTTACGGGAAAAATGCCTGAAGCGCAAAATACAGGAGGGGGATAGAGCCCTGATAAAAAACCCCGGCAGGGGCGGGATAAAAATACTGGATACTTATCTTGACCGTAACCCTGCCCCTGTCTCAAAAGAGCTTGTCCCGGCAGGAAACAAAGCGGAACTTGTATTAACGGATTCGACGGTGAGTGACCTTGAGAAAGCGGCTCAGGCGGCGGCGCTTAATGAGCCGCTTTTATTCGTTGGAGATACGGGCGCCGGCAAGACGTCGCTTATAAGGTACCTCGCGTATCTGACAAACAACGCTTTTCAGAGGATTAACCTGAGCGGGCAGACGGAGAAAACGGATTTTATAGGAGGGTATCATCCTGATGAGGCGGGAAGATTCGTATGGCGTGACGGCCTGCTCATAGAAGCTATGAAAAAGGGGCAGTGGTTTGTTATAGATGAGATCAACCTCGCGCCGTCGCAGATAATAGAAAGGATTAATTCTCTTCTGGACGACGACGGTTTCCTGGTGGTTGCGGAGCATAAAGGGGAGAG
>JBDRAX010000229.1:0-42203 GCA_043823375.1 Candidatus Omnitrophota bacterium
CATACAACAGGCGCTGGAAAGGCTTCAGCACGAGATCGACCATATCGAATCCGAGATAGGCGACCATCATGAGAAGGGTGAGTACGGCCGAAGCGGAGAAGTTGAGGAATGATCCCGCGCCCGGGGCTGAAAGTAAAAAAAAACATAAATAGGTAGTGCCAAAAATTATATGAGTGCGCCGAGCAAGAATAATGAAAAGAAAGAGGGATGGAATTGAACCACAGAGAGCACAGAGAGGATTAATGATCGGGGAGAGAAAAGCTCTGTGTTCTCAAGATAAGTATCCATTAAGAGGTTTAACAAAAGAGACAAATTTTTGTTGTATAAAGGTAGGGCTTTTGATTAATTTTAATGTTTTGAGACTGAAAGAAGGCATTAAAAGACTATTTCTGTGAGAACACAGAGAAAAAAAGGGGAGGGCATATGTTTTTGCCTGACCTCTTTATTTTAAAGAACCTCTGTGAACTCTGTGGTTAAATTTTCGAGGAGACAAAATGATATCGATCTATAATACCCTTACAAGGCGGAAAGATGAATTCAAGCCTATGCGGGAAGGCAATGTAAGCATGTATGTGTGCGGGCCTACAGTGTATGATGTCCCTCATATCGGCCATGCCAGAAGCGCCTATTCTTTCGAGGTTATACGCAAATACCTTGAATATTCGGGATATAAAGTATTTTTTGTCAGGAATGTGACGGATGTAGATGATAAGATAATCAAAAAAGCTGTCGATGAACTTAATGAAATAGGGGAAAAAATATCCGCCCCGCGCCTAAGGGAAAGAGTTAAAGACGTCGCTGAGCGGTACCTCGGGGTATATCATAATGAAATGGATATATTCGGGATACGTAAACCTACCAGAGAGCCGAAGGCCACGGAAAACATAAAAGAGATGCTGGATTTTATTAATGTGCTTATCGCGAAAAAGTTCGCTTATGCCGCGGGCGCGAATGTCTATTTCAGCGTTGAATCGTTCCCGGAATACGGTAAATTGTCGAAACAGGACAGGGAGCAGATGCTGCACGGCGCGCGTGTGGGCCTGGACGAAAAAAAACGCCACCCTCTTGATTTCGCTCTATGGAAAGAAGCGGCGGAAGATGAACCTTACTGGGAGAGCCCTTGGGGAAAAGGCCGCCCGGGATGGCATATAGAGTGTTCCGTTATGAGTACGGGCATCCTTGGGGCGCAGTTCGATATACACGGCGGCGGGCTGGACCTTATCTTTCCGCACCATGAAAATGAGATAGCTCAGGCTGAGGCGGCGACTGGGAAACCTTTCGCCAATTACTGGATACACAACGGGCTGCTTACCGTTTCCGGTGAGAAAATGTCAAAGTCTCTGGGAAATTATGTCAGGATCTCGGATTTCCTCACGAAATACAGCGACCCTGACCTTCTGAAAATAGCTTTTCTTTCGAGCCATTACAGAAGCCCCATGGATTACAGTGATGAAAAAATGGATAGCGCGGGCCGTTCCAGGGAACGCGTAATGATCTTTTTTGACAAGGTTGACAGGATGACGCGCGAATGCCCGGGCGCGGGCGGCATAATGCTGGAAGACATGTCGGCGGTTGAAAAAGCACAGCGCGTGGTGAACGAACTCCAGGAAAAATTCGAAGCGGCCATGGACGATGATTTTAATACTCCGCAGGCCCTCGCCGTGATATTCGAAGCCGTGAAAACGGGAAATGATCTTATGTCAGAAGAAGGCGCGGCTTTACCGGAAAGAGCGTATAAGGCGAACGCCGTGAAAAATTATGTATTGAGAGCGGCGGATATACTCGGCCTGTCGCTGAACGCGGCAAAAATGAACGCGTCGGAAACGGGCGAGATAGGCCGCCTGGTTCTACTCAGGGAAGAGGCGAGAAAAAACAGGGATTTCGCGTCAGCGGACAGGATACGTAAAGAGCTCGCGGATAAAGGCGTGACTGTCGAGGATACTCCGGAGGGGCCGGTATGGCGAAAAAAATAAAAAAAGGGCTTTTCCTGACTTTCGAGGGCCCTGAAGGCAGTGGTAAAAGCACCCATTCAGCAAGGTTGACGGAAGACCTGAGAGCCGATGGATTTGACGTTATACATACGGCTGAACCGGGAGGTACGGCGCTGGGAGACAGGATAAGAGATATACTGCTGGTAAGGGATGAAATATCACTCGGAAAGAACGCGGAACTTTTTCTGTTCGAGGCGGACAGGGCCCAGCACGTCGAAGAATTGATACGCCCGGCTGTCGAGTCGGGAAAAATTGTCATATGCGACCGTTTCAATACGGCGACATTCGCTTATCAGGGTTACGGCCTGGGTATGGACATGGGCCTTATCAGGATGATCGATTCAGCCGCTACGGGAGGGCTTTCTCCCGATATGACCCTGCTTCTTGACGTGGATATCGCTACAGGGCTCAGCCGCGCGTGTTCAGAACACGCCGCGGACAGGATGGAAAAAAGGAATGTCGAGTTCCATAAGAGGGTAAGGGCGGGATATCTTTCCCTCGCTAAAATCTTTCCGGACAGAATAAAAGTCGTTCAGGTTACAGGGGACATAGAGGAAACTTATTGCATAGTGAAGGAAAAAATTTATGGCTTTATTGCGGGATATAAAAGGGCAGGACACGGCGGTTAGCCTGCTTTCCAGCACGCTGGCTTCTGGAAGGACCGCCAAGAGTTATCTTTTCTGCGGCCCGGCCGGTGTAGGAAAAGCTCTTACGGCAAAAGCGTTTATCATGGGGCTTTTCTGCCGTATGAAGGATATGGAAGGCGGCGCGTGCGGGGTTTGTCCTTCCTGCCTGAGGGTGAAGTCCCTTTCTCACCCCGATGTCAAATGGATCGCGCCGGAAAAAAATAAGAAAATAAAAATAGAACAGATACGCGATATTAAGGATATACTTAACCTTAAGCCCTATGAATCCCCCGCGAGCGTATGCGTGATAGAGGACGCGCACATGATGACGGTAGAGGCGTCCAACGCGCTTCTGAAAATACTTGAAGAGCCGCCGGGGCATTCATTGATGATCCTTACGACGGACAAGAAAGAACTCGTGACCGAAACCGTGGTCTCGCGATGCGCTGAGGTCAGGTTCAGGTATCTGTCCATGCGGGAAACCGCGGAGATCATAAAAAGCGGTTCTGGAACCGACGAGCGACAGGCGTTTTTTCTGGCGTGTTTTTCCCAGGGTTCACCGGGTAACGCGCTCAGGATGCTTAATGACGGGATACTCGAGAGGCGTGATAAAGTCATACGGATGATGGAAGAGATCGTGGAAGAAAAGAACTCATCCTGCATGAACTGGGACGAAGAAGACAAAGATGTTCTTATCGAGGATCTCGACCTGATGATAATGATCTTCAGGGATATATCGCTCGGCAGGGAGGGGCTCACGGAAATGGTCATGGACAAGAATCTGGTCGGTACTTCCATATACAGGTTTTTCGTGAAATACCCCGCCCGGAAAATGTTCGGTACGCTTTCAAGGCTTGTGGAGCTCAAGCTCGCGGTACTGTCCAATGTTAACCCTAAACTTGTGGCGCAGAGGCTGCCGGGATGTATAAAATGAAAGAGGGAAAAACGGAAAAATCCCGGTCCGGGCGGTCCCGGGCGCGAGGCGGGCGATCTTGTGAACTATTGGAAAAAGAGCTGTGACGTTTTTTACTATACAGGGAGAATACCATGCATGAAATAGTAAAGGTGAGATTAAGGTCAGCCGGCGAAACGCGGTTTTTTTTAACGAACGGCCTGAAGCTTGAAAAAGAAGATAAAGTCATAGTCGAGGCTGACAGGGGCCTTGAATACGGAGTAGTGATATCTCCCAATGAAATGGCCGAGTCGCTTCCTCCTGAGGAAAACCCGATAAAGAAGATCATACGGAAGGCTAACCCATGGGATGAGGACCAGATATCCAAGAACGAATCAAAAGCTAAAGACCTCATAAAGGTGTGTTATGAAAAGATACAGGAACACAAACTGCCGATGAAGCTTGTGAACGCCGAGTATTCTTTTGACAGGTCAAAAATAATTTTTTATTTTACGTCCGAAAACAGAGTGGATTTCAGGGATCTTGTAAAAGACCTCGCGAGTATTTTCAGGGTGCGCATAGAACTCAGGCAGATAGGCGTGCGGGACGAGGCTAAAATGCTGGGCGGCCAGGGGCCGTGCGGCAGGACGCTCTGCTGTATGGCGTTTCTCAAGGATTTTGAGCCTGTTACGATAAAAATGGCTAAAATACAGAATCTGCCGCTTAACCCTTCTAAAATATCGGGCCTTTGCGGAAGGCTTATGTGCTGCCTGGGATACGAATATAAATGCTACAGGCATTATTCGAAGGGCCTTCCGAAGATAGGGAAAGAGATCAAAACTGAACATGGTAAAGGAAAAGTTATAGCTGTCAACCCTTTGAAGAGGACGATTTCAGTCGATTACGGCGACGGGGTGGTAAAGGATATAGTGGTTGAGGATAAGGAGGAAGGAAAATAGATCATGAAAAAGTTCTACATAACTACGCCTATTTATTATGTCAACGCCAACCCTCACATAGGACACGCTTATACGCAGATAGCGGTAGACGCTTTAGCCAGATATCACAGGATGCTCGGAGAAAAAGTTTTCTTCCTGACAGGGACGGACGAACACGGTGAAAAAATAGAAGAGGCGAGCCTTAAGGCCGGGTACGAAAAAGGCGGAGAAAAAAAATTTGTCGATTCCATAGTGCCTAATTTTCTAAGGGTGTGGGAGGCCCTTGAGATCGAATATGACGGTTTCCTGCGTACTACCGACAAAGAGCATGAAGAAGAGGTGCGGGAGATCCTGATCAGCATGAAAGAAAAAGGGGATATTTATCAGGGCCATTATGACGGCTGGTTCTGTACTCCTTGTGAAACTTTCTGGACGGACACGCAGGCCGGGGGCGGGCTGTGCCCTGACTGCAAAAGGCCGGTCAAAAGGATCAGAGAGAAAAACTATTTTTTCAGAATGAGCGGATATCAGGACTGGTTGAAAGGATACATAAACGAAAATCCCGAATTCGTGATGCCGGATTTCAGGCGCAATGAAGTTCTGGGTTTTCTGCGGGAAGAACTTACGGACCTCTGCATATCCCGCCCCAAAGACAGGATGTCATGGGGTATAGAAATACCGTTCGATAAGGATTATGTCGTCTATGTATGGTTTGAAGCGCTCATTAATTACATTTCAGGGCTTAAAAAAGTCAACAAAATGGACGAATTCTGGCCGGCTGATTTTCATGTGATCGCTAAGGATATAATCAGGCATCACGCGGTATTCTGGCCCATTATGCTTAAAAGCGCGGGTATACCTCTGCCCCGTACCATCTTCGCCCATGGATGGTGGAAAATGGGAGAAGAGAAGATGTCAAAATCAAGAGGTAACATCGTTGACCCTGTCGCGCTTATACAGAAGTACGGGGTTGATCCCCTGAGGTATTTTCTTCTTAAAACCGTGGCGTTCGGTATGGACGGATCCTTTTCAGAGGAAGCCATGGTGTCAGTGTATAACAGCGACCTGGCGAACGACATGGGAAACCTTTTGAACCGGACTCTTACCATGGTGGAGAAATATTTCGGCGGAGTTTCTCCCGAAGCCCCGCCCGGGTCGGGAGACAGCGGCCAGGACGCGCGGAGCGCGGACATGATACGCGAAGAGGCCGTTAAACTTTTTCCTGTTATGAACAGTTTGCTGATATCTCCGGAGCTGCGTCTCAAGGAAGCGCTTGAAACTGTAATGCGGCTTATAGGGAACGCGAACAAATATATCGAGGTTTCCGCTCCCTGGAATTTTTCCAGGCAGGGAAATATGGAAGCGATAAAGCTTATCATGGCGGATCTCCTGGAGGTTCTCAGGTCGGCCGCGATCGGCATGCTTCCGTTCATGCCCGCCACCGCGCAGAGGATGTGGGGCCAGCTGGGGCTGGGAGGGCGTATAGCGGATAGCATAGATCCCGCGGAACTTACCGGGGACAAGGCTGAGCGGGACTGGAGGCGTTTCCCGCCGGGTACCAGAGTTTCAAAAGGAGAGGCTCTTTTCCCGAGGATAATTTAGCCCGCTTATCAGGCAGGCTGCCGCGGGAGGGCGTAGATCCGGAATATCATTTAAAGGTGCCGTGAATGGGGAATAAAAATTCATACAAGGAACAGATCGCCGCGAACCCGCGTTTTACAAAGTTCATGAAAAAAGTGCTCTTCGCGGTTCTGGATATCCCGGAGGGAGAGGTAAGGCCGTACGCCTGGGTGGCTCAAAAGTCGGGATATCCGGGAGCGGCGCGCGCGGTCGGGCAGGTTCTCAAAAAGAACCCTTACGCGCCTCATGTGCCGTGTCACAGAGTTGTCCGTTCAGACGGTTCTATCGGAGGATATTCCGGGGGGCTTGAAAAAAAACGGGCGCTCCTCAAAAAAGAAGGTTTAGAAAATGAAGCTGATAGATACACACTGCCATCTTGATTTCCCGGATTATAAAGACGATCTGGATGAAGTGATAAAAAGGGCGGAAGACGCGGGGGTTGTAAGGATCATTTCTCCCGGTACGAATATTGAGAGCAGTCAAAAGGCCGTGGAGATCGCTCATAAATTCGCCCCTGTTTACGCCGCGGTCGGGATACATCCGCATGAAGCCGCTAAATCGGACAGCGCTTCAGCCGGAAAGATAAGGGCGATGGCGATAAACAGCGAGAAAGTCGTGGGCATCGGAGAAATAGGGCTCGATTATTGCAAGGCGTATTCTCCGCGTGAGGATCAGAAAAAACTTTTTCGGACGCTGCTATGCCTTTCGAAAGAACTTGATCTGCCGGTTATCATGCATAACAGGGACGCTGACCCCGATTTCACGGATATCATTAAAAGCGATGAGTTCGCCGGTATACGCGGCGTGGTGCATTGTTTTTCGGCAAGCCGTGAATTCCTGAGAGAAGTCCTGTCAAAAGGCCTGTATGTATCCTTCACAGGGACTATCACGTTTGAAAACGCTTCCCTTATCCGGGAACTGGTAAAATATACGCCCGTGGAAAGCCTTCTTCTTGAAACGGATTCCCCGTTCATGGCGCCGGTCCCGCGGAGGGGGAAAAGGAACGAGCCCTCGTTCGCGCGGCACCTGCTGAAAACGCATGCCGGTATTTATTCTTTGTCGGAAGAAGATATAGCGAGGGTCACGACTCATAACGCGAACCGCCTGTTCCATCTCGGTATGGAAGAAAAGGGAATGGTAGCGTACAAAATAAGAGATTCTCTGTACCTTAATATTACTAACAGGTGCACGAACAGGTGCGTTTTCTGTACGCGGGATATTTCGAATTATGTGAAAGGCCATAACCTGAAACTCGAAAGAGAACCTTTGGCGGAAGAAGTTATAAAAGCCATATCGGAAAAGTCGGGATACAGCGAAGTAGTATTCTGCGGGTTCGGAGAGCCGACACTGAGGCTTGAAGTCATAAAGAAAATAGCGGGGTATGTTAAATCTTCGGGCCGCAGAGTAAGATTGACGACTAACGGCGAAGGAAACCTTATAAACGGGAGAAACATCGTGCCGGAACTGAAGGGCCTTATTGACAGCTGTTCCGTAAGCCTGAACGCTCCTGACGGGGACAGATACGAAAAACTGTGCCGTCCTGTTTCCGGAAAAGGCGCTTTCAGCGCTATCAGCGCCTTCATCGGGGACTCTGCCGCCTGTGGCATAGAAGTGGAAGTCACATGCCTCGATATGATAGGGGAAGAAGCTGTGGCGAGGTGCAGAGAGATCAGTAATAGCCTGGGCGCGCGGTTCAGGCTCAGGCATCTTAACGTGGTGGGATGACGCGCCGCCGTCCGGCGCGCCGGGAGAGCGCATATATGGGCAGGATCGCTGATATTGTCAGGCGTAATAAATTATACCTATTCCTTACAGTTTTCATTTTAGGTATAAATCTCATGGTTCTTGTCGACAGCAGGCTGGACAGGCCGCCGGGGGAAAGGGCAGAGGATCTTTACGGCGCGGTCATGCCAGCGGGCAGAGAAACGGAGCCGGAGGGGCCGGAAATATTTGATCCCGATGACCTCAGGGCGCGGCAGGAAAAACTGCAGAGCCTCGCGCGGGGAAAACCTCTTCTTTACGTTTTTCTCGCGATCGTCAACCTGACGGTTATGTTCATGATACTGGTGGGGCTGATCATTGATATATATTTTTCGGCGCGCTTTTTCAGGAAAAAACCGCCTGATATCCGCGTGAACCCTCAGCCGGCGCCGTTATGGGGCGTGCCTGATATCCTGAGGGTAACAATTATTTTTTTATCGTTCGCTTATTTATTCGCGGTGTTACAGGCCTTCGCCATAAAAAAATTCGCGGTATTGGGAAACCAGAATTTCAACATGGTATTTAATACTTCCCTGGCTAATATCGTGGGGATAAGCGTTATATTATATTTTGTGCGTAAGAAATACGGGCAGGGCGTCTCGGCCCTGGGGCTGACCGTAAAAGGCGCCGGTAAAAGCGTGTTTTACGGCATAATAGGTTATCTTGCGCTCATACCGGTACTTATCCTTATTATGGCCCTGACTTACGCGGTAACAAAATTGATCAAATACCAGCCGCCTGTTCAGCCTATAGTGGAATTATTCATGAAAGAAAAAGAGACGTCCGTTCTATGGATGTCAACGGTATTCGCGGCTGTTTTCGGCCCTGTGGCGGAAGAGATCTTTTTCAGAGGGTTTATTTACGGCGCTTTGAAGAAAAACCTGGGGGTATTCGGGGGCATACTGGTGACGGCTTTACTGTTTTCAGCCCTGCACGCGCATATAGTGGGGCTTTTGCCGATACTGGCTCTCGGTATTTTACTTTCTTATCTGTATGAGAAAACCGGGTCTCTTGCCGCGCCGATCACAGTGCATATAATCCATAATCTCGGCATGGTATTCCTTGTATTTCTCGTTAGAATGATAGGGCTGTAGCACGGTGCGTTAAGGATGAAAAGAAAGGAAAAAAATGAATATAGAAACGATCATATGGGATAATAACAGGGTCCGGCTGATCGATCAGCGGTTCCTGCCGTCCAGAGTGGTTTACTCCACGTGCGTTACGGTGAAAGATATGTATGAGGCCATAAAAAAAATGAAGGTGCGGGGGGCTCCGGCCATAGGGATCGCCGGAGCGTACGGGGTTTATCTGGGGATAAGGAATAGCAGGGCAAAGACCTTTCCCGCTTTCAGGAAAGAACTGGAAAAAGTTATTGAATATCTTTCGGATTCGCGGCCTACCGCGAAAAATTTATTCTGGGCAGGGGAAAAGATGGCCGAGGCGGCGGAAAACAGCAAGAATCTGCCTGTCGAAAAACTGAAAGAAGTACTCCTTGATGAAGCCCATTCGATACTGGAAGAGGATACGAAGATATGCCGCGCGATCGGGCGTTACGGAGCGCGCCTCTTACCTCGGGGCGCGAATGTCCTCACGCATTGCAACGCGGGCGCCCTGGCGACCGGCGGATACGGTACAGCGCTTGGGGTACTGTATTCAGCGCGAAAAAAAATAAAGATGGTCTACGCGGATGAGACACGCCCCGTGCTTCAGGGGGCGAGATTGACAGCGTGGGAGCTTGTGAAAGCGGGCATACCTGTTACCGTTATCTGTGACAATATGGCCGCTTCACTGATGGCGGGAGGGGATATCGGCGCTGTGATCGTGGGAGCGGACAGGATAGCGGCGAACGGGGATACAGCCAATAAAATAGGGACTTACAGCCTCGCGATAGTTTCAGCGTATCATAAGGTCCCGTTCTATGTAGCCGCTCCTTTTTCGACTTTCGACCTTTCCATGCCTTCAGGGAAAATGATCCCGATAGAGGACCGTTCTTCTCTGGAAGTGAAGAAGATAAACGGTAAGTATATAACGCCGGAAAAAGCGGCGGCCAAAAACCCTTCTTTTGACGTCACGCCCGCGGGCCTTATCACAGCGATCATTACTGAGCGCGGGGTTATAGATAAACCGTCGAAAAAAAATATAGAAAACATTTTGAACCGGAAGCGATGAAATGCGCCTTGCCCGGAAAAACCGGGCCCGGTCAGGGTGTGGAGGCTGAGATGAAAGAGCTGGATCTGGTAAATGAGATCAGAAGGCGCGCCGGCGGGAGTTCCGGCGCGTTAAAACTCGGTATAGGCGATGATTGCGCTGTCCTCGATTATAAAAGCGGGAGATATCTTTTGTGGGCGGCGGACATGCTTGTCGAAGGGACTCACTTTCTGAGGCGTATGGCCGGTTACCGTGAGATAGGCAGGAAAGCCGTAGCGGTAAATATCAGCGACATAGCCGCCATGGGAGGGAACCCGGAATATATAACTGTGTCAATAGGCGTAAGGCCTGACATGACGCGGGCTGATATCATGAAACTTTATGACGGTATATTCGGCATATGCCGTGAATTTAATGTCTCTGTGGCGGGAGGCGATACGAACTTGTCCGATAAACTGGTAATAGATGTTTCGATCCTGGGCACGGTTGATAAAAAAAGGCTTGTCACGCGTTCCGGAGCGAGGCCCGGGGACCTTATCATGGTTACCGGCCCGGTAAGGGACGGTAAGGCGTGTCATCTGGATTTTACGCCGCGCCTCGCGGAATCCCGGTTTATTGCCGGGAGATACAGGCCGACCGCGATGATCGACGTGTCGGACGGCCTCGCGCCGGACCTCGGCCGTATCTGCGCGGAAAGCGGGGTTGGCTGTGTCCTCAGAGAAACGGCAATACCTCTTTCCGAAGGTTTATCCCTTGATGACGCGCTTTATTACGGGGAGAGTTTTGAACTATTGTTCACGATGCCGCGCCCAGAATCTGAAAGAATGATACGTGGCCGGAAAAGGCATAAAGCTTTGTGCGGTTTTTTTGTGGCGGGAGAAATAACTGAAAAACACAGGGGGATGTCGCTGGTTAAAAAGAACGGCAGGATAACACGGCTTAAAATGAAAGGGTTTCGGCACCTTTAAAAAAGAACGTTATGGAAAAAAGCAAAATAGCGGTTACAAATTCACCTGAAGAGACGGTAGCGCTGGGGGCCAGGGTAGCCTCAGGGCTTTCGGCCGGGGATCTTGTGGCCCTTAAGGGCGGCCTTGGCGCCGGCAAGACCATGTTTGTCAAGGGTGTGGCGAAAGGGCTGGGTATTAAAGAATACGGGTATGTGAACAGCCCTTCTTTCGTAATACTCAAAGAATACCGGGGTGAAAAGGATCTATATCATTTTGACGTTTACAGGCTGGATGAGAAAAGTTTCCGCGAAACGCTGGATTATGAAAAATATTTTTACGGCGGCGGCGTGACCGTAGTGGAATGGGCGGATAAAATAAGCGGTGAATTGCCGGATGAATACCTCGAGATCTCTATCGCTTACGGCGAAGGTGACAGCAGGGTTTTTACTCTGCGCCCTTCGGGCAGGCGCTTTGAGGACCTCATCAGCCGGATATTCGAAAAAGAGGAAGCATGAAAATATGAAAGTACTGGCGTTCGACACATCCACAAAATTTCTCAGTATCGCGTGCCTTGAAGACAGTAAGGTGCTGTATTCTTTCCATGAAGACGCCGGCACGCGGCACAGTGAAATGCTTATGCCCGTTATCAGGGATATGCTCGCGGGAGCGGGTTGGAAGATGCCGGATATAGGTCTTATATGCGCGGGGACAGGCCCCGGGTCTTTTACCGGACTCAGGATCGCCGTCGCGACAGCCAAAGGGATGGCCGCGGCCATGGGGACAGGTGTTACAGGCGTTCCCAGTATGGACGCCATGATAATGAACGCGCCCTCAGGAGTTAAATTCGCGGCTCCTTTTCTGGACGCGCGTAAAGAAAAGATCTATACCTGCGTATACGATTGTTCCGGAAGCGTACCGGAGCGCCTTACGGATTACCTTCTGGTTAAGGCGGATGATTTCCTGCGCGGGCTCGATAAGGAAGTCCTCTTCTTCGGGGACGGGATAGAAAAGTACAAAAAAACTCTTGATATGTGCGCTTTCGCGAAATATGATAGCAGTATCGACTGGTATCCCAAAGCCGCGGAAACAGGCAGAATAGGTTTTGAAAAGTCCGCGGCAGGAACGGATGACCCCGAACTTTTAGACCCCTTATATCTGCACGCTAAAGAGTGTAATATAACCCTTAAAAAATTCGCGGGATAAGAAAAACCGCGGTATTTACACAGCGCGTCACGGGAGACATTATATGAGGAACGAAAAGATCAGGCCCACCTGGGCGGAGATCAATTTAGGCGCGATCAGGAAAAATTTAAACTGCATAAGAGGGCTCCTCGACCCGGGCAAAGACATAATGGCTGTTGTTAAGGCCAATGCCTACGGACACGGCCTCTGCGAGATAAGCAAAGTGCTGGTCGAGGAAGGAATAGATTATCTTGGAGTGGCTACGGTTGACGAGGCGTTGGCCTTAAGGCGCGCCGGGATCAGAAAACCGGTACTTGTCCTTGGGGCTACCATGGCGGAAGAAGCGAGGGCCGCTGTCGCTCACGACATAACCATTACCTTGTGTGACCGTGAGATCCTGAAGGTACTGGTTAATTCCGCGGTGGAAATGAAGAAGCGGCCTAAGGCCCATATCAAAATAGATACCGGGATGGGGCGTATCGGCGTGTGGCATGAGGACTCGATCGCTTTTATCAGGGAAGTTTTTTCCCGTAAAGAAGTTGATCTGGAAGGCGTTTACACGCATTTTTCTTCAGCCGCGCGCGATAAAATGATGACTCTCCTCCAGATAAGGGATTTCGGAGATGTGATTGACGATATGAAGCTTTCAGGTATTAATGTGAAATATACGCACGCGGCTAACAGTGTTGCGGTAGTTGACTGGGAAAAATCTCATTTGAATCTTGTAAGGACAGGCATCCTTCTATACGGCGTCTACCCTAAAGAAGCGTTCCGCAGAGAGTTCCGGCTGGAACCTGTCCTGAGCCTGAAGACTAAAATAGTTTTCCTGAAGGACACCCCTCCCGGCAGATCGATAAGTTACGGCCGTACGTATATAACACAGAACCAGACACGGATAGCGACGATCCCGATAGGTTACGCGGACGGTTACGGAAGGATACTTTCAAATAAAGCCGAAGCACTGATAAGGGGACAGTTTGTAAGGATCGTAGGAATGGTCACAATGGACCAGACTCTTCTTGACGTGGGCCATATCCCGGGCGTAAAGGTCGGGGATGAAGTTGTATTGATCGGCAGGCAGGAACAATCGGAAATCCCCATAGAAAAAATAGCTAAACTCGCCGGGACTATTCCCTACGAAATACTTTCACAGATAACCGACAGAGTCCCCAGGATCTATAAATAACTGTTCCCGAAAGCTCCGGTTTCCGGAATTAATGTAAAGATCAGTCTGAAACCTGAGCGGCCATTCATGAAAACAGAGAAAAGAACTTGTTGCAAGGAGTGCTATCCGGTTTCTCTAACCTGTTTACCGTTTGTCCCGCAGTATCCGGGCGACATTCTACGCGAAGAGCGAGTGTGCTTGACAATAAAAGGCGATATGTTATACTTATCAACATGCGCGGTATGGCGGCATATATATAGTACTTAATTATTACTATTAATTTTAAGGGGAAGAAAATGGCTAAAATAACTGGAGCTGAGATACTGGTAAAAAGTTTATGTGAAGAAAAGGTAACCCATATTTTCGGATATCCCGGGGGAGCCGTACTGCCGCTTTATGATGTCCTGTCCCAGGAGAAGTCTATCAGGTTTCATCTTACAAGGCATGAGCAGGGAGCGGCCCACGCGGCTGACGGGTATGCCAGGGCTACGGGAGAGGTCGGAGTCTGTATGGCTACATCCGGCCCCGGGGCTACTAATCTTGTTACGGGTATAGCTACCGCTAATATGGATTCCATTCCTTTAGTCGCTATTACGGGGCAGGTCAAGTCCGTTCTTATAGGAAACGACGCGTTCCAGGAAGCGGATATGGTAGGGATAACCAGGCCGATCACAAAGCATAATTATCTGGTGAGGAACGTGGAAGATATCGCGCGCATTGTTAAGGAAGCTTTCCACATAGCCAGGACCGGAAGGCCGGGGCCTGTATTGATAGACTTTCCCGTGGATGTGCAGCTTCAGCAGGCGGAATATAAATATCCTAAAACCGTTGATATTAAAGGCTATAAACCGACGTATAAAGGGCATCCCGGGCAGATAATGAAAATAGCCAAAGCGATAGCCAGGAGTGAACGGCCTGTTATTTACGCGGGGGGCGGGGTTATCCTCTCCGGCGCGGATAAGGAATTGACAAAATTCGCGAGAAAAACCAATATACCGGTTACAACCACTCTCATGGGGCTGGGCGCTTTCCCCGAAGATGACAAACTGAGCCTCGGTATGCTCGGTATGCATGGTACAGCTTACGCGAATCACGCGGTACAGGAGTCGGATCTGATAATAGCTATAGGCTCGAGATTTGATGACAGGGTTACCGGCAGGATAGACGATTTCGCTCCTTCAGCGATAATAGTCCATATAGATATAGACCCTTCGAGCGTGAGCAAGAATGTGCCCGTGCATATTCCCGTTATAGGGGACGCCGGGGACGTGCTCAGGGAACTGGTGAAACACGTGTCAAAAAAAGATTACTCTTCATGGCACAAAAAAATAGCGGGCTGGAAGGAAGTCTTGCCGCTTCGGTATAAAAAGGATGATGAAGCGCTCAGGCCGCAGTATATTATTGAGCAGATCTATGAGCTTACGAAAGATACGGATGTTATCATATGTACCGAAGTCGGCCAGAACCAGATGTGGGCGGCGCAGCATTTTACTTACACGAAACCCAGGACATGGCTTTCCAGCGGCGGGCTTGGGACAATGGGATACGGTTTGCCCGCGGCTATAGGAGCGCAGGTCGGAAAACCGGGGAGTGTCGTTTTCGATATAGCGGGTGACGGAAGTATCCAGATGAATATCCAGGAACTGGCGACCGCTGTCATGGAAAAACTGCCTGTCAAGATAGTTATTTTGAACAACGGCTGTCTGGGCATGGTAAGGCAGTGGCAGGAATTGTTTTACGAAAAGCGCTACGCGTATACGATATTAGCCGAAGACGCGTCCAAGATGTGCCCTGATTTTGTCAAGCTGGCTGAGAGTTACGGCGCTCGCGGCATAAGGGTTACCGGCAAGAAAGAAGTTAAGAAGGCTATTAAGGACGCGTTGAAAGAAAAGAAACCGGTAATACTGGATTTCTGGATCGAAAGGGAAGAAAATGTTTTTCCGATGGTGCCTGCCGGAGAATCGATAAGCAATATGCTCCACGGGCTGGCTTAGCGTACGCGTAAAAAAAAGAGAGAGGCGGAAGGAGAATTATATGTCGAAATTTGTGCTTTCTGTTTTAGTCGAAAACAAGTTCGGAGTTCTGGCAAGAGTGGCAGGGCTTTTCAGCGCCAGAGGTTTCAATATAGATTCTCTGGCCGTAGGGGAAACGGAAGACCCTGATGTGTCACGTATGACGATAGTCGTCGAAGCTGATGAAAGGATACTGGAACAGATAAAGAAACAGCTCAATAAACTTATAGATGTTATCCGGGTGCAGGACCTTACAGGAGGGAAATACGTCGAGAGAGAGCTGGTTATGATCAAAGTCAAGTCTGAGGATACCAAAAAAAAGGAAAAGATAGTTCAGGTGGTGGATTCTACGGGCGCTGAGATCGTTGACGCGGGCAGTAAATTCCTTACGGTTGAAGAGACGGGGGAAGAACATAAGATCAACGCGCTTATTGAACTTCTCAGGCCTTACGGTATTCTGGAAATAATAAGAACAGGAAAAATAGCCTTATCATCGGAGACGTAGTTTTCCGCGTGGTACCGGCCCGGGTGTATTTGTGTGACGGATACGCTCAGGCGGTGCCGGGGCTGTGTTACGAAAAAAAGGAGGAAGCATGGCAAAAATGTATTACGATAAAGACGCGGACCTGGAACTTGTCAGGAACCTTAAAGTAGCGATCATAGGATACGGTATCCAGGGCCGCGGGCAGGCATTAAATCTCAGGGACAGCGGAGTGAAAGTGCTTGTCAGCGAACTGGAAGGAACGCCTAATCATGCCCAGGCCAAAAAGGACGGTTTTGACGTGCTGCCGGCGCAGGAAGCGGCGAAACAGGCGGATATCATACAGATATTGACACAGGACCATGTCCAGGCCGAAGTATATAAAAAGGCCATAGAAAAAAATCTGGAACCGGGGAACGCGCTTTGTTTTTCCCACGGTTTTAATATCCATTTCAAACAGATAGTGCCTCCTGCAAATGTGGATGTTTTTATGGTGGCGCCCAAGGGCCCGGGAGCGCTGGTAAGAGAGATGTATGAGCAGAATAAAGGCGTGCCGTGCCTTATTGCCGTGTTCCAGGATCACTCCGGCAAGGCAAAAGCTAAAGCTTTAGCGTATGCCAGGGCTATCGGCGGGACCAGGGCCGGTGTTATTGAGACAACGTTCAAAGAAGAGACGGAAACGGATCTTTTCGGAGAACAGGCTGTTCTCTGCGGGGGCGCTTCAGAGCTTATAAAAGCGGGCTTTGACACTCTGGTGGAAGCCGGATATCAGCCGGAAATAGCGTATTTCGAATGCCTTCACGAATTGAAACTCATAACCGACCTTGTCTATAAGTACGGTATTTACGGCATGAGGAAGAGAGTTTCCGATACGGCGGAATACGGCGATATAACAAGAGGTAAGAGGGTTATCAACAGGAAGACCCGCGAAGAGATGAAGAACATACTCGGTGAGATACAGTCCGGCAGTTTCGCGGAGGAATGGATAAAAGAAAACAAGGACGGAAGGCCGAATTACAACAGGATCACGGAAGAAGAAAAGAAGCATCAGATAGAAACGGTCGGAGAAAAACTCCGCGGTATGATGCCGTGGATGTGAGGATATAACTATCCGTAAAAACCGGGCCGGCATTTTGCCGGCCCGGTAAAAAACGGCGGTTCACAAGAAAAACCTTTTGAGCGTTTGGTAATACTGCCCGCGGCGAGCGCGGCGGAAAGAGGGAAAACATGGATAACAAAATACTGATTTTTGATACAACTTTAAGAGACGGAGAACAGACCCCGGGGGCAAGCCTTACGGTAAATGAGAAACTCCAGATAGCTATCCAGCTGGATAAGCTGGGGGTTGACATTATTGAGGCCGGGTTCCCCCGGACCAGCCCGGGAGACCTTGAGGCGGTTAAAACCGTAAGCAGGCATGTCAGAAGGCCCGTGATCTGCGGCCTTGCCAGAGCCACAAAACAGGATATAGATGCCGCGTATGAGGCCCTGAAAAAAGCTGACAAGCCCAGAGTCCATGTTTTCCTCGCGACTTCAAAGATACACCGTGAATACAAACTCAGGAAAGCCAAGGAAGAAATATTGAGGATATCGGTCGAAGCCGTAAAATACGCGCGGAAAAAATTCCCTCAGGTGGAATTTTCTCCGGAAGACGCTTCCCGTACCGAAAAGGATTTTCTTGCCCGGGTGGTGGAAGGTGTTATTAAAGCGGGCGCTACGACCGTTAATATCCCGGATACGGTAGGGTATTCTGTCCCGCGGGAGTTCGGCAGCCTCATCGGGTACCTTATGGAAACGGTCCCGAATATCAATAAGGCCGTTATAAGCGTGCATTGCCACAATGACCTGGGGTTAGGGGTCAGCAATTCACTGGCGGCTGTTCTTTCCGGCGCTCGTCAGGTTGAATGCACGATAAACGGCCTTGGAGAACGCGCGGGGAACGCGGCACTGGAAGAGATCGTAATGGGCCTCAGGATGCGGCGGGATATCTACCGTGGGATCGGCACGAACATCCAGACAAAAGAACTTTATAAGACAAGCCGTCTTGTGAGCAAATTAACCGGTATTGCCGTTCAGCCGAATAAGGCCATAATCGGGGAGAACGCTTTCAGCCATGAGTCCGGGATACATCAGGACGGTATCCTTAAAAAGAGGACCACATATGAGATAATAAGGCCTCAGGATGTGGGGTTTGAAGGGAGCAGGCTTGTGCTGGGTAAGCTTTCAGGCAGGCACGCTTTTTCAGCGAGGCTGAAAAAGTTAGGCTATTCGCTTTCCGATAAGGAACTGGACCAGGCGTTCACGCGCTTCAAGGTTTTAGCGGATAAAAAACACAATATATTTGACGATGACCTCGCGACTATCGTTGAAGACGAGCTGGCAACTATACCGGAAGAGTATAAACTGGTGAATTTCCAGGTTACAAGCGGGAACAACATTAACCCTTTGGCGATCATTGCCCTTGAAAAGGAAGGGCAGGTAATAACCGCGACGGGTACGGGTGACGGCCCGATAGACGCGTGTTTCAAGACTATTGATAAGGCTGTGGGGGAAAAAGGGAAACTCATAGATTATAAGGTCAACGCCGTTACCAGCGGCATGGACGCACTCGGCGAGGCGAATGTGAAGATCGCGTTTAAAAACGAGGTCGTCCCGGGCAGGGGTTCAAGCACCGATGTTATCGAGGCCAGTGTCCTCGCGTATGTGAACGCGATAAACCATCTGGCAATAAAGAAAAGAAGGCTGGGGCCTCGTGAAAATACAAAGAAGCCGGCGAAGAAAAAAAAGTAACCGGCATGAAATACCGGGGGGCGCGCGAAATTCGCGGTACGTTTTTTTCTCCGGCAGAGATACAGGCGGACAGATACGGAGATGATGCGTATTTTGAACCCGCCGGTTTTTCAGGAGCTTTATGCGGAATGCTGATCATGACAGAAAAAAATACGGGCTGCTTGGAAGGAATATAAGTTATTCTTTATCTCCTGCCATGCATAACGCCTGTTTTCGGCATTTCGGAATACCGGCTGAATATGGTATTTTCGATGTGCAGGGCGCGGACAACTGGAATAAATATTTCACGGAGCTTGTTTCCGGTGAAAATGTCGCGGGACTTAATGTCACTGTCCCGTATAAGATAGAGATCCATGATATGCTGAAAAATATGGGAAAAGCGCACCGGCTTGACGATATCGCCGCGTATCTGGGGTCTGTAAATACCGTGAAAATAGAAAACGGGGAGTATACCGGATATAACACCGATGGCCCGGGTTTTTATGGGTCCCTTATCGATGATGCCGGTTTCGACCCGGCGGGGAAGAAAGTTTTTATATGCGGCGCCGGGGGAGCGGGGCGGGCTATCTGTATGTATCTTTCATATCTTGAAGACAAAGGGCCTGAATGTATTTTTATCTATGATACTGACAGCGCTACGGCGTCCAGGCTTGAGGCCGATTGCGCCGTGAAGTCTGAAAAAATAAAATGCAAGGCCGTAAAAGAAGATGATATACCTGATGCTATGGCAGGGTGCGGACTGGCGGTAAACGCTACGCCCCTCGGGACAAAACCCGGGGACCCGGACCCTCTGCCTGTGGATCGCATAAAGGCCGGTATGGTCATTTATGATCTTGTTTACGCGAGGGAAACCGGGATCATAAAAAGCGCCAGGCAAAAAGGCGCGCGTGCCGTTAACGGGATCGGTATGCTGGTCAATCAGGGAGCTTTAGCTTTTAACATATGGACTGGATGCCCTGTTAACGAAACAAAAAAAGTTATGCGGGCGGCTCTTAAAAATCTGCCGGGCGGGGAGTAAATGGAATTGATCCTGATATTTATTTTTGGGGCGATAATCGGCAGTTTTCTCAATGTATGTATTTACAGGATCCCTCTTGGCAAATCCATTGTTTTTCCCGGGTCGTTCTGTCCTGTCTGCAAGAAGCCTATACCGTGGTTCTCTAATATACCTCTTTTGAGTTTTATCGCTCTGAGGGGAAAATGCCGGTACTGCCGTACTCCTATACCATTGAGATATTTTCTCGTTGAACTCGTAACGGGCTTGAGCGGTATCGGCCTGTTCCTGTTCTTCGCGTTCAATATTAAGTTTGTTATTTTCTGGTTTCTGGTTTGTATCCTGATAACTGTAACGGCCATTGATATCGAACATCAGGAGATCCCGGACGTGATAACGATACCCGGGATAGCGGCAGGAGTTTTGTTGATGACGATTTTTAAACTTGACGGCGCTGTTTCCTGCCTTTCTTCGTTCCTCAATTCAGCCGCGGGGGTTGCCGCCGGCGGGGGAAGCATGTTCCTCCTTGGCGTCGCGGGTGAACTTATTTTCAGGAAAGAGGCTCTTGGCGGCGGGGATGTCAAGCTGATGGCCATGCTCGGCGCGTTCCTGGGATGGAAACTCATTCTTGTGACATTTTTTATAGCTCCGCTATTCGGAGCATGTGTCGGGATATTCATGAAGATAAAATTCAGGAGTGAAATAATACCATACGGGCCGTTTTTGTCTCTGGGGGCTGTGTTCAGCCTGTTGTACGGAGAACAGGTCCTGAAATATTTATTTGCCGGCTATTAGCGTGTCATCCGGAAAAACTCCTAACTGCAAGGGGGATACATTTATGTTGAGATATATGACAGCGGGGGAATCACATGGCAAAGGTATAATGGTTATCCTGGACGGTGTCCCCGCGGGACTTAAAATGGACGAAGGAGCTATCCGTTCTATACATTCCGACCTGAGGCGCAGGATGCACGGATACGGCCGCGGAGGCCGTATGAGCATCGAAAACGATAAAGCTGAAATTATCTCAGGCATAAGGAAAGGCGTGACGATCGGAAGCCCCGTGGGGATGATAATACTCAATAACGATTATAAGATCGACGAACTTCCCGATGTGAAAGACCTCAGGCCCGGGCATGCCGATCTGGCGGGTATTCAGAAGTACGGGTTTAACGATGCCAGGGATGTCCTCGAAAGGGCAAGCGCGCGTGAGACGGCTTTGAGGGTAGCGGCGGGCGCTGTAGCCAGGCTCATACTGAAGGAATTCAGCATAAGGATCTTGAGCCATGTTACTATGATAGGCGGGGTCGAGGCTGATACGTCTCAATTATCCTTTGATGAGATACTCGAGTTGTCGGACATATCTGTGTCAAAGGTCAGATGCGCCGATAAAAACGCGGAAAAGCTGATGGTCGGCGCGATCGACCTCGCGAGAGAACAGGGCAATACCCTTGGCGGAAGTTTCGAGGTGCTGGCTGTCGGAGTGCCTCCGGGGCTGGGAAGCTACACCCAGTGGGACAGGAGAATAGACGGCGCTCTGGCGCGCGCGCTTATGTCCATCCCGGCGGTTAAAGCGGTGGAAACAGGCAATGGGATAAAGAACGCGTATAAAAAAGGTTCCGAGGTCCATGACAGGATAGTATTTGACGGTAAATCTTTTTCCAGGCTGTCCAATAACGCCGGCGGGGTGGAAGGCGGTGTGACAAACGGCCAGACGCTTGTCCTGAGAGCTTTCATGAAACCGATAGCCACACTGGCTTCTCCGCTTAAATCGGTTAATATCGATACCGGGAAAGAAAGCTACGCGTCTTGCGAAAGGTCGGATGTTTCGGCTGTAGGGGCGTGCGGCGTGGTGGCGGAAGCGGTTACCGCGATAGAGATAGCATCCGCTTTCCTTGAGAAGTTCGGGGGAGATTCCATGGAAGATGCCGGAAGAAATTATGCCGGGTATCTGGGGCGGTTAATAAAAATATGAGCGCCCGGCGCGCGGCGTTCTGAAGGATAAAGGGGATCGGATGAAAAATATCGTACTGGTCGGATTCATGGGGACCGGTAAAACGGAGATCGCCAGAGGGTTGGCCAGGGACCTGGAGAAAAAATATGTAAGTGTGGACGCGCTGATAGAGTCCGTGGAAAAAAGAAAAATAAAAGATATATTCAGCAGTGACGGGGAACCTTATTTCAGGCGCGCGGAGAAACGCGTCATAAAGGAGCTGAGCGAAAAAACGGATCTTATAATAGATACGGGCGGCGGCGCGGTCCTGGACAGCGAAAATATGGTTTCGCTTAAAAAGAACGGTATCATAGTCTGCCTCTGGGCTTCGCCGGATGTGATCTACAGGCGGACAAAGTCGCACGGGCACAGGCCGCTTCTTAACGTGGAAGACCCTGAAAAACGCATAAAAGAAATGCTGGAGTACAGGCGCCCTTTTTATGAAAAAGCCGACGCGCACATAGATACTTCGGGCCTGACTAAAAAAGAAGTAAGAGAACGGATAAAAGAGATCATAGGTGAATATGGCCGGGAAAACTGAAAAAAAGAAGATAGTGAAGACCGATAAAAATACGATTTTGTGGGGTATCTTTTTCAAAAAACTGCTGCAGAATTTCGAAGCTATGGTAGCGGTTGTGGATCCGGGCGGCAGGATCATATTCGCCAATGAGAAATATGTCGCGGTATTCCGGCCGGAAACGGGGAATGTTTTCGGGAAGGAATGGATAAAGATCAGCATCCCGGCAAACAGGCACACTGCCGCGCGCGTCATTTTCGGCAAACTTGAAAAAGGGAAAAATATACAGTGTATTGAATCTCCCTCTTCAGCAAGGTGCGGAAAGATGTCCTGGTTCTGCATACCGCTGGCGGATAAAAAAAGTTTTTATAATATGATAATAGGCCGTGAGATAAAAGGTAAACGCGCCGGGGTTCCCGGGCCGGGCATATCCGCGTCTCAAAAACCGGGCGCTTTGTCACGGATGATAATCAACGATATTTTTAACGCTTCCCGCGCGAGTGACCCTCATACCGCGGAACATTCCGAGCGCGTCATGCTTTTCGCTGTAAAGCTCGCTAAAGAACTTAAGATGGATAACACTTCGATAGTGCGCCTTAAGATCGCCTCTCTTCTGCATGATCTCGGTAAGCTGGCGGTTGACCGTAAGATCCTTTTAAAAAAAGGGAAATTGACCAGGCGTGAATTCCTGGAGATAAAAAAACACCCGAGATGGGGGGCTGAAATAGTAGGCCTTATATATTTTCTGCGGGATATCATTCCGATCATGGTAAAACATCATGAAAATTTTGACGGCAGCGGGTATCCCGAAGGTATCGCGAAAAATAACATACCTCTTGAAGCGAGGATATTGAGCGTGGCGGATATTTATGAGGCGCTTACAGCGGACCGCCCTTATCGAAAGGGTTTTTCACGCGAAGAGGCTATCGCGATCATGAAGTCCGAAAAAGGCAAAAAACTCGACCCGGAAATAACGGATATATTTATCGGCATGTTAAATTCCGGGAAGATCAAAGGATAGGAAAAATGCTTAGCAAAACCTGCAGAGATATGATCGCGCTTCTTTTCGTGCCCGGGATAGGCCCCCGGAAGCTGATGTCTTTACTGTCAGAAGTGAAAGACACGGAAGAAATATTTTATCTGCCGGATGACGTCATTTACCGGATAATCGGCAGATACCCTGGCCTCGCGGCGGGAATAAGGAACGCGCGGAAAACCGCCGAATATGAAAAAGAGATGATGTTCCTCTCCGATGAAGGGATAAATGCCGTGTGTTGCGAGGACCCGGGGTATCCTGAAGCGCTAAGTACCCTGTACAGTCCGCCTCCCGTGCTTTTTATGAAGGGCGCTATCGATGTAAACGATATGAACGCCGTCGCGGCCGTAGGGTCCAGGCGGTGTTCTTTGTACGGCCTTCAGGCCGCGGAAAAACTGGCGTTTGAACTCGCGCGGAACGGTGTAACGGTTGTCAGCGGCATGGCTAAAGGGATAGATTCAGCCGCGCACAGGGGCGCGATAAGGGCGGGCGGGAGGACTATCGCTGTTATGGGGACGGGATTCAGGAATATATATCCCGCGGGGTCCGAAAGACTTTTGAGGGACATATCTGAAAACGGCGCGGTCATTACCGAGTTCTCTTCTGACGTGGGAGCTTCGAAATCCAACTTCCCCAGAAGGAACCGTATAATAAGCGGCCTGTCGAAAGCTGTAGTCGTGGTCGAGGCGGAGGCGCGGAGTGGCGCTTTGATAACTGTTGATTTTGCTCTGGAACAGGGGCGTGATGTTTTTGCCGTACCGGGCAGAATAGGAGAGAGGACCAGTATGGGGACGAACCGTCTTATTCAGTCCGGCGCCAAACTTATAACGTGCGTGGAAGACATACTGGAGGAAATAAATGTCACGGCCGCGGTTGAGAGAGATAATAAAAATAATAGTACAGAAACTTTAGATATGTCAGGGTTGAGCGATGAAGAGAGGGCGGTTGTCGGCAGGATAGGCGGAGACGCCGTGCATATAGACGATATCGGTGAAGGTATAGATATCAGAAAAGAAGTTTTACCTGAAATCCTGCTCAGGCTTGAGCTCAAAGGGAAAGTTAAGGCTCTCGCGGGAGGGAGTTTTAAATTGCGCGGCGCGGTTGTGGGCCGGTAACGGCTTCAGCCCGTGGTGAAACGGCCGGTTGTTTACGGCTTATCCTTAAAGGGTTGAAAAAAAGTTAAGAACGGGCGCGCGCCCCGTAATGCCCTTAGAAAAACAGGGAGGAGATTGGCATGCCTGATAAAAAAGAAGAAAGGCCTGTAGGCGGCGCTGAGGACACGACTAAAAAGAAACGGGCGAAAAAAGTTCCTTCATCTCCCGTGAAATCGCCGCGGAAGAAAAAAACATCTTCCGCTCCGCGCCGGTCAAAGTCCACTAACCTTGTTATTGTCGAGTCCCCGGCAAAATCCAAGACGATAAACAAGATCCTGGGTAAGGAATATAAAGTCATGGCCAGCATGGGGCATATAATCGATCTGCCGGAAGGGCGCATGGGCATAGATTTCGAAAACAAGTTTAAAGCCGAATATACGGTAATGAAAGGCCGGAAAAAGTACCTTATGAGCCTGAAGAAAGAAGCGAAAGCCTCAGGATCGATCTATCTTGCCGCTGACCCTGACAGGGAAGGAGAAGCGATCTGCTGGCATCTGAAAAATCAGCTGGCCGGCAAAGGCCTTGATGTGTTCAGAGTGAGTTTCGATGAGATAACGGAGAAAGCTGTAAAAGAGGCGTTTAAAAACCCGAGACAGATCGACATGAAACTTGTCAACGCCCAGCAGGCCAGGCGCATCCTCGACAGGATAGTTGGGTATTCTCTCAGCCCGCTTTTATGGAAAAATGTCACCCGTGGTTTAAGCGCCGGAAGGGTCCAGTCCATGGCTGTCAGGCTGATCACAGACCGTGAGGAAGAAATAAGAAAGTTCAAACCCGAGGAGTACTGGAGCATAGATGTACTTTTAAAGAAGATCAACGAACCTCCGGCAGGCTATAACGGGACTCTTACCTTCAGGGCCAAGCTTCATAAGTATAAGGATGAAAAGGTCCAGATACCGGATAAAGAGTCTTCGGACGCGATCCTGGCCGGTTTGAAGGACGCGAAATTTATTATAACGGAAATAAGCAGAAAAGAGAAAAAAAGCTATTCCCGGTCGCCGTATACCACGTCGATATTACAGCAGGACGCGTTCAATAAACTTAATTTTTCCGCCAGTAAGACAATGCAGGTAGCCCAGAGGCTTTATGAGGGCATAGAACTCGGGGAAGAGGGGAGCATAGGTTTGATCACTTATATGCGTACGGATTCTGTGCGCGTATCGGATGACGCGCTGAATGAAGTACGCTCGTATATAGTATCGAAATACGGTAAAGAATACTGCCCGGACAGCCCGCCTCAGTATAAATCGAAGAAGCGGGCCCAGGAAGCGCATGAGGCCATACGCCCTACACTGCCTTTGAGGAGCCCGGCTGAACTCAGTAAATTTCTTGGCCCGGATGAATACAAGCTCTATAATCTTATCTGGAAACGGTTTATTTCCAGCCAGCTTAAAAGCGCGGTTTTTTCCGTTTTAACGATAAATATAGACGCGGGCGAATGCAGGTTCAGGGCCGGAGGAGCCACTCTGCTTTTTGACGGTTTTCTGCGTCCGTACAGGGACGATGGCGAGTTAGGCACGGAAATGACGGAAATACCGCCTCTCGCGGTCGGAGAAGAAACAAATCTGGAAGAGATTATACCGGAGCAGCATTTTACCAAACCCCCGCCGCGTTTTACCGACGCGTCGCTTGTTAAAGACCTTGAAGATAAAGGGATAGGCAGGCCGTCAACCTACGCGCCGATCATTAAGACCATAATCACGAGGAATTACATAAAGCGCATCGGGAAGAGCCTTCAGCCTACGGAACTGGGAGAGCTTGTGAATAAGCTTCTTGTCGACAATTTTTCTGATGTCGTTGACGCGGATTTCACGGCCAGGATGGAAAATGAGCTGGACAGTATTGAGGACGGCAAGCTGGATATGGAATATGTGCTTAACGATTTTTATTCGTCTTTTATAAAACAGCTTGAAGAAGCTAAAAGTACGATAAAGAACGTAAAACGGCAGGAAGTGCATACTGACCAGGTCTGTGAATTATGCGGGAGGCCTATGGTCATTAAGTGGGGCAGGCGCGGCCGGTTTTTAAGCTGTTCGGGTTTTCCCGCCTGTAAAAACGCCAAATCAATAAGTACAGGCGTAAAATGCCCCCAGGAAGGATGTGACGGCGAGCTTGTGGAGCGAAAATCCAGCCGGGGCATGTTTTACGGGTGTACCCGGTATCCGAAATGCACGTATATTTCCAAAAAGCTTCCGCAGGATGAGGAAAACCGGGAGGACAGCGGGGAAAAAATAGAAAATTAACCATTATGAGACGGCTTATAGAAAAATTCAGGAATTTTCTTGTGGTAGAAAAGAACTATTCCGGGCATACGGTCAGAGGATATATGACGGACCTTGAGGAACTCGCGGTTTTCAGCGAGGACAGGCCGCCGTCCGAGTTAACCCATCTTGACTTGAGGCGTTTTCTCGCTGAACTTAAAAACAGAAATTGTTCCAGAAGGACCGTGGTGAGAAAGCTCGGGGCGGTACGGTCTTTTTTTCGTTTTCTGTTCAGGGAAAAACACATACGGGTTAATCCGGCTGATAGTATTTTTACGCCTAAAGTCGATAAGCGCCTGCCTGAATTCCTTGATGAAGAAAAGATCATGAAACTTATTGTATCACCGCCTCTTGACAGTATATCCGGCCTGAGAGACAGGGCTATCCTTGAAGTGCTCTATTCCACGGGTATACGTGTCAGTGAACTCGTAGGGTTTAACCGGCAGGATATCGATCTTATAGCGGGTGTCGTAAAAGTCCGCGGAAAAGGAAAAAAAGAACGGCTGGCGCTTCTGGGAAAAGAATCCCAGAAAGCGTTGAGAAAATATATTATGGCTGTTGAAGGCCAGCCCGTGGACTCGTCCGGGGCTGTTTTTTTAAACACGAAGGGCACAAGGCTTACTGACAGAAGCGTGAGAAGGCTGATAGATAAATATGTGAAAAAATGCAGTATAGAGCAGCATATTTCTCCTCATTCCATCAGGCATTCTTTTGCAACGCATCTACTGAATAATGGCGCGGATCTGAGGAGTGTGCAGGAACTTTTGGGGCATAAAAATCTTTCGACCACACAGATATATACGCATTTAGGGTCGAAAAGGATAACAGAGATGTATTTAAAAGCGCATCCGCGCGCGTAGAGGCGTCCTGGAGAAAAAGGCATACATAAAATGAGAGCGTTATACGACATATTTTTTGTGTTTTTCAGTATCGTTTATATACCCGGCCTTTTGTTCGGGAGAAAGATGCACAGGGGATTTATCCAGAGATTCGGTATACTGCCCGGTGGATTGACAGGCCCGGAGGACAGGCCCTTGTGGATACACGCCGTAAGCGTGGGGGAAGCGGCAGTGGCCGCGAAGATAGCGGCGCGTTTTAAAAAAATGATGCCGGGAATAAAAATACTGGTCTCCGTTACAACGAGGACAGGGTATAATATGGCCCTTAAGGCCGGCAAAAACGATATTGACGGCGTTTTTTATAGTCCGCTGGACATAAGCGCGGTAGTATCCCGCGTAGTCCGTAAAATAAATCCGCGCGCGTACATTATGATCGAGACTGAGTTATGGCCCAATATCCTGGAACAGATGCGGTTACGGGGCGTGCCTGTCGCGCTTGTCAACGGAAGGATATCGGATCATTCTTTCAGGAATTACATGAAAATAAAGTTTTTAACCCGGAGGATCCTGGGCTGTATAGGCTGTTTCTGCATGCAGTCTGATGACGACGCGTGCAGGATAAAGGAACTCGGAGCTCCAAAAGCCGGAGTTTTCGTTACCGGGAATGTTAAATTCGATGAAACGCCTCTATCCACTGAGTCACGCGTGTTCGATAAGAAAACTTTTGGCTTTAACGAAAATGAAGAGGTTTTCGTCGCGGGTAGTACGCATTTCCCGGAAGAGAGGGTTTTGATCGGGGTTTATAAAAAACTCAGGGACAAATATCCGGGCTTGAAATTCATATTGGCCCCCAGGCATATAGAAAGGGCATCCGGGATACGCGAACATTTCCTGAAGGAAGGTGTTAAATGCCGTTACCTGTCGGAGATCCTGGCCGGCGCGGGGAAAAGAGCGGAGGGCTGTGATGTCGTCCTGGTTGATACCATAGGGCATTTGAAAACGCTTTACAGTATGGCTTCCGTCGTTTTTATCGGGGGAAGCCTCGCCGGAAAAGGCGGCCAGAATCCGATCGAGGCCGCGGTGTGGGGAAAGCCCGTTGTGTTCGGGCCTAATATGCAGAATTTCAGGGAAATAGCGCGTGTTTTCACGGAAAGCGGCGCGGCCGTAAAAATCAATGACGCGGGGGAACTGGGAACCGTATTGGACGGCATCCTGGGAGATGCCGGTAAAAAAACGCTTATGGCAAAAGCCTCGGCGGAAGTAATAGAAAAAAATTCCGGAGCACTGGGCAGGACTGTTGACAGGATAAAATGTTTTCTGGGGCTGTAGCATGGGGATTCGGAAATATATTTATGATCTTATGACAGACAGGCGCGGCGGATTTTTGGGATCCGCGGTTAAACATATGCTTTTTGTCATTTCGCTGTTATACGGCTCAGGCATAAAGATAGTGAACCTTTCGTATGCCGCGGGGATAAGAAAAAGGCATAAAGCCGGTATACCGGTAATAAGCGTAGGCAATATCACGCTTGGAGGTACCGGCAAAACTCCTTTTACGATATTCCTGGCTGATCACCTCGTGTCATCGGGCGTGAAGCCCGCGATACTTACGCGCGGATACGGCGGGGACGAAAGCAGGATGATGAAAGATGACCTTCCCGACGTTCCGGTGTTTGTCGGGCAGGACAGGGTGAGGAACGCGCGGAAGGCTGCCCGGGCGGGTATAGATGTTATTATACTTGATGACGGGTATCAGCACAGGCGGCTGGAAAGAGATCTTAATATAGCTATGATCGACAGTATGGTGCTGTTCGGGAACGGGCAATTGTTCCCGAGGGGGATACTCAGAGAACCGGTTTCTTCCCTGCGGCGCGCGGATATTCTGGTACTGACCAAGTCTGATATGGCAGGGGAAGAAAGGCACGGGGAAATAATGGAATACCTTAAGGTTTATTGCCCTGGTAAGCCGGTCATTCGCGCGGAACACCGTGCCTGTTCTTTTACCGATGTTTCCGGCGCGATATACCACGCGGATACGGTTAAGGGCCATAAGGTGTTACTGGTAAGCGGGATAGTAGACCCGGAGTATTTTAATTTTATGATCGCCGGGCTTGGCGCCGGGGTTGTATCGCGGTTTGATTTTATGGACCATCATAAATACACTCAGGCGGATGTGACCGAGATATATAACAGATGCTCCGGGGCCGAAAAGATCATTACGACTAAAAAAGATTATGTTAAACTGCGCGGCCTTGATATATCCTGTATCGAAGATAAACTGTTCGTGTTTGATATAGTTATCGATATTGTTGAAGGAAAGGAGGAACTACTTGCTGGACTTAATAGCCGCGGCATTTGTAAGAGGCCTTAATATCTTTTTTCATGTAATGCCTATGCGTTTTAATCTATGGCTCGGGCGGCAGTTCGGGACATTGGTGTATTTAATGAGCGGCAGGAGGAGTAACATAGCGTACGCTAACCTTAAGGCCGCTTTCCGCGGAGAAAAATCACCGGGAGAGCTGAAACGAGTGACGAAAAATTCGTATAAAAATATGGCGCAGGTATTCGTGGAAATAATGTCCATGACCAAGGTCGATAAGGCGTACACGGATAAATATGTGCGTATTAATAATCTGGAGCGTATTGAAACGGCTTCAAAACACCCGGGAGGGATGATCCTTATTTCCGCGCATTTCGGGAACTGGGAACTCAGCACGGCGACGAGCGCGATAAAAGGGTTCCCCATTTATATGCTTACCAGAGATCAGAAAATGCGAAGGCTTAATGAGCTTTTGAATACTCTTCGCGAACTTAAGGGAAATCAGGTTATCCGTAAGGGAACGGATGTAAAAAATATTTTCAGGGTACTTAAAGAAGGCAAAAGCGTGGGAATGCTCGCGGACCAGAACGCGGGATCGGGAGGAGAACTTATCGAATTTTTCGCGCGGCCCGCTTCGACGGCTGTCGGGCCTTACCGTATCGCGCAGAAATGCGGGTCTGTCATACTTCCCGCGTTCATCCACAGGGTAAAAGGCCCTTATCAGGAACTTCAGCTTGAAGAACTGATGTTCCCGCAAAAAGGGGAAGATATTAAACCCTTCATGCTTGAATATAATAAACTGCTGGAAAAACATATAAGGGCGTATCCGGACCAGTGGTTGTGGATGCATAAAAGGTGGAAATTAACGACTTCAAAAACAATAATGATACTTGATGACGGTAAAAAAGGGCATTTGAACCAGTCTCTCGCTGTTTTGGAACAGATAAAACGTTACAGAAAAGACGGAGGCTATAAAAGCGGGGATATCCGGGCGGAAATAGTGCCCGTAAGGTTCAAAAACGGGGCAGCGAAGGTGCTGTTCAACGCGATGAGCTGTTTTTTCTCTTCCGGATGCCAGGGGTGCCTGAAATGCCTGAAAGCCGCGTTAACTCCGGACAGTTATAATGAGGCGGTCAGCCGTTACGCGGATGTGATCATAAGCTGCGGGTCGTCTTTATTCGGCGTAAACAAAATGCTTAAGATGGAAAATAACGCGAGGAATGTTTCCGTGCTGGACCCGGGCCGTTTAAACCGCCGCGCTTTTAACCTTGTGATCATGCCGCGGCATGACGGGCGCGGTGGCGGGGCTGAAGCGGAGAATGCGGCCGTTACGGACCTGGCGCCTAATCTTATAACTCCGGAAAGGCTGAAAGAAGTCAGGGATAATAACCGGGATCTGACAGCCGGTAAAAAATGTATCGGGGTTTTGTTCGGAGGGGATAACGCCTGTTTCGCTTTTACTGAGGCCTTCGCGGGCAGGATCATGGACGCGATAAAAAAAGCGTGCGCGGAAATGAACGGTAAATATTTTGTTACTACTTCACGCAGGACACCGGGCGATGTTGACGCCTTTATGGAACGGTCTTCCGTTAAAGACCCCATGTGCTTGAAATTTGTTTCCGGCATTAAAGATAAAGACCCAGGGACAGTCGAAAATCTCCTTGCCGTGAGTGATGTCATAGCCGTATCAGGGGAAAGCATATCCATGGTTTCCGAGGCGGTTTCTTCCGGCAAACCCGTACTGGTTTTTATGCCGGATAAAAAAACAGGGCGGGAAACCAAATATGAAAAGTTCGCCGCGTCATTAAGCGGCAGGGGATTTGTCAGGATAGTCAGGCCTTCTGACATGGCGGGAGAGATCCGTGACGCGATCACCAGAAAAACCATATTTGCTTTGCCGGAAGATAATGAAAAAATATACGGCAAACTGTATAAACTGTTTTAGTTTTTTATGCCGCGGGAATATGCCCGGGCGTATAAGAGGCTGTAACGTAAATTGAAGATCATATCCGGGAAAAGTAAAAATGAATATTATGCAGTTATTGCCGGCGCTTAATGTCGGAGGAGTCGAAAAAGGCACTATAGAGATCGCCAGGTATCTCACCCTGAACGGGCATAAATCGGTCGTTGTTTCAGGCGGTGGCAGGCTGGAAAAGAATCTCGTGGCGACCGGGTCACGGCATTATAAGCTTCCCATCGGAAAAAAAAATCCGTTTATTATGCTTTACTGCTATTTTCGTTTATGCGGTATTATCAGGAAAGAGAATATCGATATAGTCCATGGGAGGAGCCGTATACCGGCATTAACGGGTTATTTCGCGTCAAGGTCCACGCACCGCGCGTTTATTACGACCGCGCACGGCCAATACCGGAAACATTTTATCAGCAGGGTAATGGGGTGGGGTAAAATAGTTATCGTGGCTAATGATATGATGGCAAGGTATATGAAGGAAAATTTTGAAGTCCCGTTAAGCAGGATAAGCGTCATCCCCAGGGGCGTGGACCTCGGGAAGTTCAGTTTTATCCCTCCGTCGGAGAGAAAGAACGCGGAATTTACTGTCGGCATGATATCCAGGTTTACCGCGTTGAAAGGGCACCCTGATTTTCTTGAGGCCGCTTCTTATGCCGCGCGTAAAATGCGGAATATTAAAGTAATACTCATGGGCGACGCCTCTTCCGCCAAGCCCGAATATATTAAAAAAATAGGCCTGACTATCCGGAGGCTCTTTCCTGAAGGAGCGGTTGTTTTTAAAAGCAGTGAAGAAGATGTCGCGGAAATCCTCAAACAGATGGATGTTCTTGTTTCCGCTAACAGGGTCCAGGAAGCTTTCGGCCGTTCGGTTATCGAGGCGCAGGCCAGAGGTACCGTGGTAGTGGCGACTAAAGTCGGCGGAGTCATGGATAACGTGGAGGACGGTGTAACAGGGCTTCTGTGCGAGAGCGGTAACGCGCGTGACATGGCGGATAAGATAACGAGGCTCGCGCGGGACCGGGCTCTTCGGGAAAAATTAGCTCTTTCCGCGCGGGAAAACGTGGAAAAAAAATATTCACTGGATAAAATGGCCACTATGACCATGAAAGTATATTCACAGGCGCTTAACACGAAAAAGATCCTTATTTTTAAAATGAGCTCACTGGGGGATATTATCCTCAGCACACCTTCAATACGGGCGTTACGGCGGCGTTTTCCCACAGCGAACATTAAAGTGCTTGTCGACGCGCGTTTCAGGGATATTTTTGAAAATTGTCCGTATATAAACGAGGTTATAGCCTGCGATTTCAGGAATAAAGATAAAAAAACAAGTTCGGGGGGAATAGCCTCGCGCCTCCGTTCGGAGGATTTCGATATTTCGGTCGATCTGCAGAATAACCGCAGGAGCCATCTGCTTTCTTTCCTTAGTTTAATACCTGAGAGATACGGATATGATAACGGGAAACTCAGTTTTCTGCTTAACAGAAAAATAAGCCTCCCCGGAAAATCCATATGCCCGGTAGACCATCAGGCCCATGTGCTGGGCCTTCTGGGTATAGGGATACTGGATAAAAGCCTGGAGGTATCTGTGGATAAAGCGTCGGAGGACTGGGCCGCCGGTTTTCTCCAGAAAAACTGGCTCAAACAGGGGCAGAAACTTGTGGCGATAAGCTTAGCGGCCAGCAGGCGGTGGGCTACTAAGAACTGGGGCGTATCCTCTTTCGTCGAATTGACTAAAATGCTGGCGGAGAGGAACGGCATACGCGTTATTTTGCTCGGCACGGGAGAAGACCGCGATGAAGCTGATGAATTTCTGGAGCTGTCTGACGCCAAACCCATAGACGCGGTCGGTAAAACGGATGTTTCACAGCTTATGGCGCTGATTAAAAAAAGCGACGCTCTTGTTACGGGCGACAGCGCCCCCATGCATATAGCCGCGGCGCTGAATATCCCTTTTGTGTCTATTTTCGGCCCCACTGATCCGGAAAGGCACTTGCCGCCCTGCGGTAAATGCCGTGTGCTGTATGAAAAAGTCAAATGCGCGCCGTGTTACAGGCCTGATTGCCATAAAAATATGGAATGCATGAAGTCTGTTACCCCGGAGCAGGTTTATATCGCGTTAATGGAAATAATGGAACAGGTTTTATGCGGATCCTGATTTTAACTACACATCTCGATAAAGGAGGCGTAAGCTTCTACGCCCTGAATCTCGCCAGAATACTTAAATCCTCCGGGATTTACGCGGCGGTCGCCTCAGGCGGCGGGGAACTTGAGGAAGAATTGAGAAAAGCGGGTATAGACCATTATCCTCTGGATATAAGGACAAAATCCGAATTCGGTATTAAAATGTGGAAGGCTCTGCCTGTCTTAAAGCGTCTTGTCGTAAAAGAGGGTTTTGATCTTATCCACGCGCAGACAAGGGTCGCGCAGGTTCTCGCGGAGCTGTGCGGAAAAAGCCTTTCCATACCTTTTATTTCAACCTGCCATGGTTTTTTTCGGCACAGGAAGCTGTCGCGGAGACTCTTCCCATGCTGGGGGAAAAAGGTTATAGCGGTGAGTAAAAGCGTGGAAAAACACCTGGTTTCGGATTTTTACGTTCCATCCGGCGATGTGGAACAGATATATAACGGTATAGGCCTTGACCGTTTTCTTTTCCTGCCGCCGGGTAAAGACGCCGAAGCGGCGGAGAGAGTGGGAATCAATTCCGACGCGCTGGTTGTAGGGGCTGTGGGAAGGCTTTCTCCGGTTAAAGGATATGAATATCTCGTGGAGGCGTTCAAGGGGTTTTCAGAAACAGAGAAGAGATCCGTCCTTCTTCTGGTAGGGGACGGGCCTGAAAAGTTTAAGCTGTCGAGGCAGATACAAAAACTGGGTATTACGGACAGGGTACGCATGGTTCCAGGAAGCCTCGCGTTGGAAAAATATATGTCGCTGATAGATATATTCTGCATGCCGTCGATCCATGAAGGGCTGGGGCTTTCGCTTATGGAAGCCATGGCGTCCCGGAGATCATGTGTGGCAAGCGATGTCGGAGGGCTGTCTGAACTTATTGTCAGCGGAGAGGACGGTATACTTGTGCCGGTTAAAAATGCCGCGGCGCTGGGAGAAGCCATAAAGGCGCTGGCGTATGACCCGGGGCTTCGTGAAAAACTCGCGCGTAACGCGAGAGAAAAAGCCGGGAGGGCGTTTTCAATAGAAGACAGCGTAAGGCGTACAGTGGAAGTTTACGAAAGAGTATTAAGAAAATCATAATACTGAACGGTATATTTTCGCGCGGCGCGCTTACTGATAACCCGGGATAATAACGGCGGTTTTAAGAGAGAAAGGGGGGAGCTTGTATGGATAGCGGTATAGCGCGGCCAGGCCGTATTCTTGTCTATGAGCTGAACTGGCTCGGTGATATTCTGTTCTCTTTCCCTTTGCTGCGTACGCTGAGAAACTCTTTTCCCGGAGCGCATATTTCATGCGCGGTCGTTCCCAGGTATAAAGAACTTCTTGCCAATGTCCCATGGGTTGACAGTGTGTACACTCTGTCTGATAGAACAGGTATTTTTTCGGTTTTCGAGAAAACCGTATTTATAAGAAAATTGCAGAAAGACAGGTTTGATATGTGTTTTCTGCTTAAACCGTCCAGAACAAAAACCCTTATGGCGGCGATGGCAGGTATACCCGTAAGGATAGGCTTCGAGGGAAAAAACGCTCCGCTTACGGAACAGGTTGAAATGCCGGAAGAAAAACTTCACCGGGCTGAACAGATACTCACGCTCGCGGTACCGGCCGGTATTTCAAGGGCCGAGTCCCATTATGAATATTTTGTTAAAGACGAAGACGTGAAAAAAACCGATAAACTGCTGAGTTCCATGGGCGCGGGAAACAGGCGCATAGTAGCGCTTAACCCCGGCGGGAACTGGGGATCAAAACGCTGGCCCGCGGAGAACTTCGTCAAGCTTGCCAGGATGCTGCTTGAGCGTTTCCCTGACGTGGAAATAATGGTGACAGGCGCGGGAAAAGATCTTTCTCTGGCGTCTGCCATAGCCTCGCGCGCGGGATCTGACAGATGCTATTCCATGGCAGGGAAAACAGGGTTGAACGAATTAGCGGCACTTTTGAAAAAAAGCGCGCTTATGATAAGCGCTGATTCCGGCCCTCTGCATCTGGCTTCCGCGGTAGGCGCTACTACAATAGCTATCTTCGGCCCCACATCCTGGAAGATCACAGGGCCGCGCGGAACAGGCAAAAGTATTATATTGTCCAAAAAAGTTTCCTGCGAGATACCGTGTTATGAAGCTGTCTGCGGAAAGGATTACGAGTGTATGCGTTTAATAACGGCCGAAGAAGTATTTAAAGCGGCTGAACTTGAACTCTTATCTCAGGATGAGCGGCAATGAAAGATATAAAAACCATATTATTGATCACGTTAAATAATCTCGGGGACATAATATTGACGACGCCGGTCCTGGAAAGGCTATCATCCTTATTCCCAGAGGCCCGGATAGATGTTATTACCGGAGAACCGGGAAAGGCTGTTTTTTCCGGGCATCACGCGGTGCGTGAAGTTAATACACATAGACGCGGAAATTTGCGCCGGCGCGTGGAACAGATAATCATGCTCAGAAAAATGAAATATGACGTTGTCGTTGATCTTAAAAACTCCCTTCTGCCGTACCTGGCCGGGGCGAAATACCATTCCGGCCTTTTTCGGCCGCGCTATTCCGGGCCGCGGCACAAGGTTTTTGAACATCTTTCGAAACTTTCATTCATCGATAAAAATGCCGCGTATGGAGAACCGGTTTTTTTTATCCCGGTTACGGAAGAAGACCGCCGCTTTGCCGGCGGTATAACGTCGGATAAACGCGGAAAGATTGTCATCATAAACC
The DNA here is from genome assembly GCA_043823375.1 of Candidatus Omnitrophota bacterium. Classification (GTDB taxonomy): domain Bacteria; phylum Omnitrophota; class Gorgyraeia; order Tantalellales; family Tantalellaceae; genus JBDRAX01. The sequence goes on from JBDRAX010000229.1 coordinate 36,517, forward strand.
CCGGAGCTAAAAGCCACCTCAAAAGATGGCCGGCTGTTAAATACGCGGCCCTCGCGGACAGGCTTATTTCGGAATTGAAGTGTGAAGTTATCATTACCGGGAACGAAGATGATAAAGACACCGTAAAAGAGTGTCTGTCCCGGATAAAGGGAAAGGTTGAGGACCTTTCTTGTAAAACCACTCTTGGCGCGCTGTACCAGCTTATGAAAACCGCTGACCTGGTTATCACGAACGACAGCGCGCCTCTTCATGTCGCCGGTGCCGCCGGCACCCCTGTTATCGCTCTTTTCGGGCCTACGGATGAAAAAAAATACGGCCCGTTGTCACGTAAGAGCGCTGTTATCAAGCCGCCTGTTCCATGCCGGCCCTGCGGGAAGGCCCTGTGCGGTAAGGGGCCCGCTGAAGGCTGTATAGCGGGCATTGAAAGCGGAGAAGTTTTAGAAGAAGCGAAGAGGCTGCTTCAGGGATAAAAGGATGGGGATGGGCAGGATCACAATTAAAAAGGGAGATATTACGCGGGAAGAAGTTGACGTGATCGTTAACGCCGCGAATACGGGATTGAGGGGCGGGGGAGGCGTTGACGGAGCGATCCACAGGGCAGCCGGGCCTTCCGTGATGGATGAATGCGGGAGGATCGGAGGGTGTAAGACCGGGGAAGCCGTGATCACAGGCGCCGGAGATCTGAAGGCCGGAAAGATCATTCATACTCCCGGGCCCGTATGGCGGGGAGGCGGGAACGGCGAGCCTGAACTTTTAAGAAAATGTTACGAGAATAGCCTGAAACTGGCGAAGCAAAACTTTCTGCGGACAATAGCCTTCCCATGCATAAGTACGGGAGTTTACGGCTATCCCGTCGAAAAGGCGGCGGTAATAGCGCTGAAAGCGGGCATTGAATTCGCGGATAGTTTTGATGATATACGCTATATATGTTTTTCGGGCCAGGATTTACGCGTGTATCAACGGGTTTACATGGAAATGACGGGAAAAAATAAATAGTTCACGCCGGCGGGGGACAAAAGGCGCGTGACGCCTGCATATGAATATGGAAAAAACGCCAGAGAAAAAACACATGGGACGTATACTCATAACACGCACAGACCGTTTGGGGGATGTAGTGCTTTCCACGCCTGTTATACGTTATTTCCGGGAGCGATACCCGGACGCGTATATAGCCTTCATGGTCAGGCCGGAGAATAAAGGGGTAGTGATGAATAACCCGCATCTTGATGAGGTGATAACATATGATAAATACGGGGCGCATAAGAGTTTCCTGGATACGGTGAAATTTTCATTCGCGTTAAGGTCCCGCGCTTTCGATACGGTTATTATCCTTCATCCCACCAACCGCGACCATATGATCGCGTTCCTCGCCGGGATCCCACGGAGGATCGGTTACGACAGAAAGATGGGATTTCTTCTGACCGACAGGGTTCGGCATTTGAAACACGAAGGCGATATGCATGAAGCGCGGTATAATTTTAAATTGCTGGAAGAAGCCGGATTTGAAGTCGGAGAGCCGGATATAAAGCCTTACATAATTACCGCGCCTGAAGATAAACAAATAGTTGACCGTGTTATGAAAGACTTCGGGATACGTGAAGATTTTGTGGCGATACATGCCGGAGCGAGCTGTATTTCGAAACGATGGGAAGCCGGCAGGTTCGCGAAAGTAGCGGATGTTATCGCGTCTAAATACGCGGTGGATATTGTGCTTGTCGGAGGAGATGAAACCGCGGCGTACAGTTCCGAAGTAGTGTCGGGCATGGTTAACAAGGCGATAGATCTGACCGGAGTACTTCTTCTCAGCGAACTCGCGGAGCTTCTTTCAAGAGCGAAGCTTTTTATTTCCAATGATTCCGGCCCGGTACATGTCGCGGTGGGTTCCGGCACTCCGGTCATAAGCATTTTCGGGCGCAAAGACCCCGGTCTTTCTCCCAAAAGGTGGGGCCCCCTTGGCGAAAAAGATAAAGTGGTACACAAAGACGCCGGGTGCCGTATTTGCCTGGCCCATAACTGTGAAAAAAACTTTTCCTGCCTGAAAGCCGTTACGCCGGAAGAAGTTATAGAAGCGGCTGAAGTTTTGCTCAACACTAAATAGCCCCGCTCCCGCCTGCTGCAGGCTGCGGATCTTTTTATGCCAGCCTGACAGATCCTGAACTTGATTTATGATGGGCAAAGATATAGACTATAACAGAAATATAATGAAGCAGGCATTTAGAAATGTAATGGGGGAAGGTATCGATGTATGATTTTTGTTAGCGTGGCCCCATTTTATCGATTATGACAGCACAGGGATGCCGGGGATCAATTTGAATTGATATAAAAAAAGGCAGCCCTAAGAAGAAAAAAGTGTCCTTATTTTATGTCGGGCCATGGAGCGGGAATGCCGAACTACGAGACAAGTGATCTTAACGTGAAATGGAACAGGAAAACATGATAATTATTTTTTTCTGTTGATTCTGGCGCGGAAGGATACACAGGGAGATAAAAATGAATTTACCGATTAACGTTAATGACCTTATAAACGCACGGACAGTTGAATGGGAACGGCTTGAATTCAAGGAGGGGTGGAATCCTGAAGATGTTCTGCATACCATGTGCGCGTTTGCCAATGATGTCCATAATCTGGGCGGAGGTTATATCGTTGTTGGTATCGGGGAAAAGAAAGGGAAAGCTGATCTGTCGCCTTGCGGTTTAAAGATTAACCAGATCGATAAAATCCAAAAAAAGATAGTCGAACTGGGGTATAAAATACAGCCATACTATCATCCTATTGTTGTGCCGGGGGTGTACAAACGTAAACATATTGTTGTCTTGTGGTGTGTCGGCGGCCAGACCCGGCCGTACAAAGCGCCGGTTTCATTGTCAAAAACAAATGAACGGTTCGCGTATTATATCCGCAAAGCGTCTAAAACGGTTATGGCAAGATCTCAAGACGAAAAAGAATTATTTGCCCTTGCGGCTACTGTTCCTTTTGATGACAGGATAAACCATACGGCAGATCTTAAAGAACTTGATCTGGGGCTGATACGTGCTTATCTGCAGCAGGTTAAGAGTGATTTGTTCGAGGAAACCGCTAAAATGGATTTTGTCCAGCTTTGCCGGAATATGAATATTATTGACGGTCCTGATGAATTTTTGCGCCCTAAAAATGTGGGGCTCATGTTCTTTAACCGGAAACCGTACAAATATTTTCCGCAGACTCAGATAGATGTTGTTCACTTCCCGCAGGGCGCGGGAGCGGACACTTTTTCGGAGAAGGAATTTAAAGGCCCGATCAATGTAATGTTGCGTGAAGCTTTAGCTCATATACGTAGTCAGGTTATTCAGGAGAAGATAGTTAAACATCCGGATCGGCCGGAAGCGGACCGGTTCTTTAACTATCCATTCGGAGCTATTGAAGAAGCTTTATGTAATGCGGTATATCATCGTTCATATGAAATACCGGAGCCTGTTGAGGTTCGGATATTTCCTGACAGGATTGAAATCAAAAGTTTTCCCGGGCTTGATCAGTCTATCCGGAAAAAAGATATAAAAAATCTTAAGTTTGTAACGCGCAGGTATCGTAACCGGCGTATAGGTGAATTCTTAAAAGAGCTTGATATGACTGAAGGCAGAGGTACCGGGATACCGAAAATGCTTCGGGAAATTGCGAAGAACGGTTCCGCGAAACCTGTTTTCCATACGGATGATGACCGCGCATTTCTTACGGTTGAATTTCCTGCGCATCCGTTGTTTTTAAAGGAAGATGATGCAGAGGCGATTTCTGTGTCACCGGCCCAGTCGGGGGCCCAGTCGGGGGCCCAGTCGGGGGCCCAGTCAGAACAGATATTGTACGCGCTTGCTGTGTCTCCCTTATCCATGGGTGAAATAGTCCATGTGTTAAAATTGAAAAGCAAAACGGGAGCGTTAAAGAGAGCTGTGAATGAGTTGCTTTTCGAAAACTATATTGAATATACTATTCCGGGAAAACCAAATAGCCGTTTGCAGAAGTATCGTTTAACAGAAAAGGGCAAAAAATATAAGAAATGAAAACATAAGAAAAACAGGATAATTTTCTTATGCTGAGAACTGAAAACAAAAACATTTAAAATCCTGCTGTTCGGATAGTCCATGAAAGGGCTGTCTGACTGAGCCCATCGAAAACACACCTGGTGTCTCGGTTGAAACGCGTTGCCGCATAGTTGGTTACATCGTTCGCAACTGTTTTTCGCGCCTAAGTGTGCGTGTTCCTGAAATACGTGCCCGGGCCCCGCGGTTGATTTCGCTTAATATTCTTGCCCCTTATCGCGGAAGGTATTATAATATTTTCAAAATATTATAGAAGGAAACGGAGGCATAATGGAAACGGTCATAAATGATAACAATTTTAAACAGGAAGTGCTGGAATCCGATATACCGGTGCTCGTGGATTTCTGGGCCGAATGGTGCGGGCCGTGCCGCATGATCGCGCCTTCCATTGAAGCTGTAGCAAAAGAATACAGCGGCAAGATGAAAGTTTGTAAACTGAACGTGGAAGAGGGGCAGAAAATATCCGCGGATTATGGGGTTATGAACATCCCTACATTGTTATTTTTCAGACAGGGCAAAGTCGTTGATAAGGTTATCGGGGCTATTTCCAAAAGCGACCTTGTCGCGAAGATAAACGCGAATTTATAATAAACAGTATAAATATGCTGCCGGGGAAAGAACAGTGTTTTTCCGTCTGTTTGTTCCGTATTTTTTCCGGAGATAACAATAGCATTGGGTATATATAATACATACGTAATGCAGGCAAATCAGGAAAAATTGACATGCCGCATGACAGCATGTTAGAATACCTGTTTACTTTTATATAAATATAGCGCGGATGAAGGAGGAGCAGTGAAACAGTTTAAATTTTCCAGTTTGAAAAATATAGTTGATAAGTTTGACGGAAAAAAGAGAGTGCTTGTTATCGGGGATCTTCTTCTCGACCAGTTTATCTGGGGGGATGTGTCCCGTATTTCTCCGGAAGCTCCCGTACCTGTAGTCTGGGTCAAAAAAGAAGGTTTTATGCCGGGCGGGGCGTGTAATGTGGCTAATAACCTGGCGCATCTTGGCGCGGAAGTCAGTATAATCGGGATAGTCGGGGAGGACGATAACGCGGGTATCCTGCTCAGCCTGCTCAAGGAACGGGGCATTTCGACAGACGGTATCCTGGAAGATAATAGGCGGCCCACTATCCTCAAGACACGCGTTATCGCGCATCACCAGCAGGTGGTAAGGATAGACAGAGAAAATGTTGACCATATTGACGGCAGATATTTCAAAAAGATTAAGGAATATATTGATCGTAATATCCATAATTTCGATGCCATCATAATCGAAGATTACGGAAAGGGGCTCATCTCGCCGGCTCTCATAAAATATATAGTCCAGCTCGCGAAAAAATACGGCAAGCTGGTTTCGGTTGACCCTAAAGAAAACCATTTTTCTTATTACAAAGAAGTAGGAGTAATAACTCCGAACCATCATGAAGCGGCAAAAGCTGTCGGGTTCCCTGTCAACAACGAGGAAAGCAGGATGAAAGCGGGGCGTAAGCTTCTTAAGGACAATAAAGCCGAAGTTATACTGCTGACACTCGGAGAAGAAGGTATGATGGTCTTTGAAAAAGGCAAAAAAGCTCCTCATAAGATACCTACTCTCGCGCAGGAAGTTTTTGATGT
>JBDRAX010000230.1:0-9679 GCA_043823375.1 Candidatus Omnitrophota bacterium
TAACAGGCACGCATGAAAGCTGCCTGTCCGGCATATTTATATTATATTTCCCCATGAGGTTTACCATTTTTTCTGCGTACTCACCGCAGATCTGGTGCCCTATCCCCCTTGAACCCGTATGTATCATAACCGTTACCAGGCCTTTTTCAAGGCCGAACACGCCGGCTGTTTCCGCGTCATAGATCTCATCCACTACCTGCGCTTCAAGAAAATGGTTGCCTGAGCCCAGTGTCCCGGACTGGTCGCGCCCTCTTTTATACGCCCTGTCCGATATCATTGACGGGTCCGCCCCGTCAATAGCTCCGCCTTCCTCGCAGTTATCAAGATCCGACTGCCAGCCGTAACCTCTCCCCACCGCCCATTTAGCCCCTTTGATCAATATGTTTTTTTCCTCGCGGAAATCGGCTTTAATATTACCTGTAGACCCTACCCCGGCCGGAACACACGCGAAAAGCTTATCAACAAGGGCTTTCAGGCGCGGTTGGACTTCTTCAGCTTTTAACCGGGTACGGATAAGACGCACCCCGCAGTTTATGTCGTATCCCACGCCTCCCGGGGTGATCACTCCCCCTCCTTCCACGTCTGTCGCGACTACTCCCCCTATGGGGAGGCCGTATCCCCAGTGTATGTCAGGCATGGCCATTGACGCCTTTACTATTCCCGGAAGATGCGCCGCGTTAGCGACCTGCTGCGGGGCATTATCCCGCACAATGCTTTTAAGCATTTTTTCATCGGAATAAATTATGCCCGGGACACGCATGCCCGGCATATAGCACTCTGGTATCCGCCACTTATAGCCGCTTATTTTTTCAAGCCTGCCTGTAAATTCCAGCGCCATAGCCTTACCGCCTTTTATTTACATGTTTTTTCATACATCAAAAACTACGGTTACTTCATACCCCTTTTCCGTTCTCATTATTTCCAGGGCGTGATAAGTAGCGGCTTTTATTTCATACCGCAATAGATCTTTATTACCGCCTATCCCGCGGCCTCTAACCTCCGCTCTTACCCGGCCTTCCGCCAGATCCACCACGTTGAATTCAGAAAAAAGCGAGCGTTTTAAAAACGCCTGGTACAATAATTCATTAAGCCACGCCGCCAGGAGGCTTTCCATGTCCGGAGCCTCGGCGGAAATACAGGTTTTTTCCTCATCAGCCGGCGCCGAGATATCACCCATCATGTCGAACATGGCAAAAGCCGCGTTTTCAAAAAGTTCGGAAAGAGTCCTTCCATAGATCCTGGCCGCGAGATCCGCGGTGTGGGCTACCTGCTCGTACCGTTTCATTTATCCCCCCGGTATATGCCAGATATATTCTATTATTAACAGCCGGCCAGGGTTTCGACGCGGCCTTCACGAAAAAGAAAAAGGCGTGTTAAGGATTTTCCTGTCCGCGGCTATTAAACTGAGCTTTTCACGGCGCGTCAGCTTTTTTATCTGGCATTCCCTTTTTAACGCCGAGTTCCTGTCCGTATACCGCTCCCTGAAAACCATTTTAACGGGAGTACGCCCGCGCGTATACTTACTCGCCTTCCCCTTATTATGTTTATCAAGCCTTACCGCGAGGTCATTAGTTATCCCGGCATAAAGAGTATTATCCGAACATTGTAAAATATAAACATACCACATGGTTTAATTATATCATACCCGCGGGAAATACGGATACTGAACGGTTCAGCACACGCAGATACTGTGTTCATTTAAAGATATGAAATCCCGGCCGAAAACTTCCCTGAACACGCGCGAAGCTTCTTCTCCGGTGCAATGCGTGGGAGCTATCCTTCTTATACCCATATCCCTGATGAGTAAAGCGATTTTCCTCGCTTCTTCTTCGCTCTGGTTCTTCAGATGGAACCCGCCCATGACCAGGTCCACAGGGCTTTTATAGCGGCTTCTGACATTATCTATCATATTAACAATGCCTGGATGAGCGCATCCGGTTATAATGCTGATATTCCCACCCGCCGCTAAGATGACGGCCTGTTCGTACAAAGGGCCGCCTTTGTACGCGCACTTGATCTCTCCGGTGGTAAAAATGTTACCGGTTATGGAGCATGCCTCTTTCACGTCAACTGCCTCAGCCCCCGAACCCTTGATCCTCAGTTTCGTTTCCCGCGAGGTATGAGAGCAGACATAGACACGTACATTGTTATTAAGCTTTAAAAATTCCCACAACCCGGAAATATGGTCCCAGTGGTCATGTGATATCACTATGTGTTTTATCTTCCCGATATCGATATTCCCGGCCTTGATATTTTCAAGCAATACATCAGGCCGGCCGAATGTATCGAATAGAAGGCTTTCTCCGACGAGAAACGAAAGCCCCCATCTTTCTTCCGCCCTGTCTTTTTCAGACAAGCTTGTGCATACGATTTTTATCTCCATTTCACTCCTTCAGCAAATAATCCGCGAGCGCCCTGTAAAAAACGCTTACAGCCAATATTGTACAATGCAGGTGGTCTGGAGGAAGTGCTGTGATATTTTTTCTGACTTCCCCTGCTGATATGCAAAGCGCTTCCTCGAGAGTCTTTCCGCTTGAAAGATGCGCTGTCATAGCCCCGCACGCTTTAGTGGCTTCACACCCTTCGGTAAAATATTTTACCTCTTTTATCCTGTTATCTTTTATTTCCAGGTAAAACTCCATTGAATCTCCGCACGGGCCTTTTAAATAAGCCGCGCCCGACGGGTCATTCATTCTGCCAAGATATTTTTCGACATATTCAGTCATTTTTCCTCCTGACCTTTCTCTCCGCCGAAAAAAGAATAAGCTCTGCCGCATCTTAAGCGGCGGAGACATGATTTCGCCTGTATTGAGCTTCTCGTAAGCGAACCCTGTACTGCCGGATACCCCGGCGCGTTTCACGCTATGATAACATTTATTTTCATCCACGCGGATAACAGGTATGAAAAAGGCTGCCGGCGCATCTATACGCTGTTTGAGGAACAAATACCCGCTCGGCTCTCCCACATCTCAGTTAAGATACCGCGTTTTCTCAATCGGCACGGCAGAATTGACAGCTTTCGTAATTTTACCTGTTCCGCCTTTCCCGCTGGCAGCAGAAATATTCATACTATCTTTCTGTAAGCGATCACAATATCCTGGAATTTAGTGCCGTATTCTTCCGTCCTGAACCCCTTACCCGTTAAATGATCTTTTACGGCCTTCATGGAGACAGCTCCCCTGTCATGCGTTTTCCCCTCGCTCCCATGGATACATTCTATAACTTTAAAGCCTTCTTCGCTGAAATCGCTCAAAACTATTTTTCCGGGGCGCGCTGTAACCCTTACAAGCTCATCCATCACCCTGAAAGTATCCTTAAAATGGTGCACCGCGTTAACGGAAAATACCGCGTCAAAACTTCCATCAGAGAAACTGAGTTTCTCCGCGTTTTCAACCCTCAATACAACTTTATCCTTAAGGCCCGAAAATTCCAGATTAAGACGCGCCGCGATCTGCTCTTCCTCCGAGATATCCACGCTTGTCAGACAGTATCCGGCTTTCGCCAACTCCATGGTAAAGTGGCCTTTACCCGTGCCCACCTCTAAAATCCGGCCCTGAACAGGCATGGCTTTTTTAAAAATAAAACTTCTTTCCTTGTCAATATCATATCCGAATTTCTTGAAATATGCTTTTCTTTCCAGATAACATTTGTGGTTTTCTAACGCTTCCTTACTTATCATAAAAGCTTCGCCCTCCTGTCCCTTATAACGCTATCCCGCCGTTACATCTTTAACAAAGCGAGTTTACCTCGATAGCCTGGAGCGCGGCATCCCGCGATGTCGCGAATACGTTTATTCTATCCGCGCTTAAAGTCCGGGAAGCGCTTGGCCCTAAAACGCCGGTAATAAGAATTCCAGCGCCTTTTTAGGCCACAAATTAATGACAATCCCCGTGTTCCCCGCACGCTCCCAGTCCATCCAGATTATTATTCACAAGCTCTTTTATCGCGTCCACCGCTTTTCCCGCGTACCCCGAAACTTTTACTCCCGCCATCGCGAATTTCTGCTGCGCGCCCATCCCCATGCCGCCGGAAATAACATGCGTTACATTATATTTCAACATCTCATCCACTGCCACGCATCCGCCTCCGCCATGCGAAGCGTTATTCGCCATAACCTTCGCGTTCTTTATCTCCAGTCCTTCCACATCAGCTATCAGGAAATACCCGCATTGGCCGAAATGCGAAGAAACGGCAGACTCCAGGCCCTTATCCTCATCCAGTGTTATTCCTATCCGCATACAACCCCCTCCGTTATTCGCTTATTGAAAATTATTTCCAGTTATATCCTATAATAAAAATTCCTCCTTTTCAAGATTTCTTAAACTTAATCCTCTTGATCGCATTTGCCCATATACTTATTTCGTAAATGTTTAGCGGGGCGGGCGCATTAATGGCAAATAATCATTCGCCCTTAATAGGAAATCCATTATTATTTATTAATCAGGGCGAAAAATTTTTCGCCCCTACAAGTAAATATTTTTTGGGATTGGCGTAAATGCGGGTAACGCTCATGTCTTTGGGTGAGCACTAAACATTTACCTTATTTCTTTAAACATGGGCACAAACTAACACGCATGCCGCCCTTAGTTCCCACAAAGTTAAATACATGCCACATGAACGTGAAAAAAATTCAGCTTTTATCTATCAAACCTTTTCCTGTAACCGCACTTTCCGCACAAAGGCTCAACTATCTTTCTTTCCGAAAAACCGTTATATATACCCATGGCCCTTTCAGAATTAATGATCTCAGAAAATGAGGAATCTTTTATATTCCCCAGATTGATCATGCCTTCACTGTCCAGACAGCACGGAACCACTGTCCCGTCCGCTAAAATCGCGGCCTGGTTCCTGAGCCCGAGACAAAAGCCATTATTACCGGCATCGGGCAGGTCAATATCCGGCCAGTCAAACCGTACCGCGCGGCTCACATAAACATTCTCCGCTATTTTGACACCGTTCCCGGTTAACGGTATTTCCCGTATTTCATAAGGAAGAGCGAAGAACTTTTCGATCTTTTCAAGAATATACCGGTTCTTCCCATCCGTTCGCGCAGAACAGCCGGCACTGTCATATTTTTCCCGGGCGTTCCACAATCTCAAACACGCGGTAAAGCCAGGATCACCCGCCGCAAGACCTATAAAGGCGAAAATATCATCAAGATATCCGTCAATAACCTTTTCATCCGCGGACTCGTCGAAAATATGAAGAGAAAAATTCATCTGCCTGAGCGCGGGCTTATATAACAGCTTATCCATCACTTTTTTTATAAGCGTCCCGTTAGTAGTAATATTCACCCTGAACCCGTTTTCATGGCATAGATCAAGGAACACATCTATCTCAGGGTGCATAAGCGGCTCACCCATTACATGGAAATAAAGATACCCTGAATATTTTTTAACCTCTCCCAGTATCCGCCTGAATAGATCCACCCCCATAAACTCCGGCTTACGCGCTGTTTTAGGGCAAAACCCGCATTCAAGGTTACACACGTTCGTGATCTCAACATATATCCTCTTAAACCGCCGCATAATCCTCAGATAACATATAAATAATATCGGTTTCAAATAAATCCCCGCGCCTGAATTGGCCCGGATCCGGTTCAGAAGGTGAATCGTTTTCGCGGATCAATTCTTTTTATTTACTTCTTTCATATCCGCCATCAACTGTCCTTCTTCGACCGGCAAAGACGGTAGTGTCAAGAATCCTTCGCGCTTCTAAGTGTTCTCTCCAGGTATTTATAGTCGTAGCAGCCTTTCTTTCTTTTTCGGTTCCTTTTTCTTTCTTTGCGTACAATATCTTATTATCAATGATCCTGTTTTTGTAAAAATATATTTCAAAACTGTAAAAGGGCCCCCAGGAGAGGCTCGCCCTTTGCCAAGGGTGAATTGGGAAACTAATACGTTACCCAATTCACCCTCGTAAAGCCTTCTTTACATATGTAAACAAAGCCACCGGATCTCGTTCATAATTCTTGTTGATGGCTATTTACACAAAAATTCTGACATACTCAATTTGTTTTCTTATTTTTAAATTTGGATACAAGCATTCCTAAAAAATTTTCTTCGAAATCTACAGCAAAATGTATACGTGAATCAGCCATCTCAGTAATAGGTTTATGCCCTATTGGAACACCCCACGCAAACCTTATATATACCTGATCATATAATTTCAATCTCGCCCCCAGACCAAGGCTGAACATTGTAGCATTTCTTTGTTCCGAAGGAAGTGCTCCTCGTTTTTCTCCATATCCAAAATCACAAAACATATTTCCCGTAAGTTGATCTTTCAATGGTTTAGAAGAAAACGGCATTTTTATGTATTCCGGTATAAAAAATGCGGGATATAATAATTCCACATTTGTCTGTATCCCATTATCGGCAAAATAATCACCTGACGGATATCCCCTGACAGAATTAATGCCCCCCAAAGACATCTCTTCCTGTGGTGTAAGTTTTTCACCGCTAAACTGTCCTTTCAAAACTAAAAGTAATTTAGTATTAAACGGTGTTGGTCTTATATACCTTGTATTTATTTTAAATTTTGAGAAATTACTACTAGCTCCTCTGGAACTAAGATTATTTTTTCCACTTGCGCCAAATATATTTAACCCCTGTGAATATTCAGGCTGAAAATAAAGGCTTCCACCCATAACATAAGTAGTAACATTAAGTCCAAAACGGACTATCCTTAACCTGTCTTTATTGAAAACTCCATCTACCGTTTTTGTAACCTTATCATTAAAATCCATCCCGGCATATCCCTCTACAAAATGATTACCTCTGCTTAACAAATCCTGATACAAATACCCTGACCAGTTATCAGACCTGGAATTAATGTTATACTGTGTGTATTCTTTTTTAGGAGACGATTTGCCCTGGCTGAACCCATATGTTAATGTGGTCCCTCTACGCGAAACCGGAATTGAATGATATGCGTAAACCGTTTGAAAATCTTTACCGAAAACAACACCGGAAATTAAAGTATCATCCAAAAGCAAAAAATTATTATGTCTTCCTCCGAGGCCTATCCTTTCACGCCCTGTAGACACAGCTCCTTCCTTATCGAAAGAAGCGGTCGCATGAAGCGGAAACCTTGTGTTTGAAACAAGCACTATATCAGATGTACCAATTCCTTCCCCCGCTTTAAGTTGAGCTTCTACATCTCTATCCGGATTTTCATTCATAAGCTCAAGACTGCGCACCATTTTATCATATCTCAGAATTTCACCTATCGGGATATCCCAATAACCAGCAAGAATACTATCAAGAAAATACTCGTTACCCTGAACACTTAACACTCCCATTTTCCCTTCGATAACCTTAATTATAACTTCACCGGTATCTATTTTCTGCTGAGGAATAACACATGTCGCGATTATTCCTCTTTTTAAATATTCTTTCTGGATTTTCCGCGAGAGTCTGTGCAGCCCATTAAAACTAAGTTCTTTATTTTCATATTCATTAATCTCCGGTTCTATCTCTGAAACATCTATACTCTCGCATCCTTCCACTGTTATATTTTTTATGAAAAATTTAGGCCCCGCATCTTCTTCCTCCGGTTCTTCTTCTATAACAGGTTTACTTTCAGGGACATGTCTCAACTTCTCCTGTTCTTCCTCACGAATGGACCTATCTGTTTCTCTCGTCGCCCGATCTACTCCGGCCTGATCCAGTTGCGCATGCGAAGATTGACACGAAGATATAACAATACTACTCACAAAAAGAACTCTCAAAACATTTCTCATTTATTCTCCCCTAAAACAGAACGTTCCAAACACAAAAGATATATATTTCATACACTCTTTCTTTAAATATTACCTCATCCTGTCCTGATTTAAGAAACTTATCTCATCGGCTGAAAAATTTGAATAATCAATTTGTAATTTAGCAATAAATCCTGCAATTTGATTGTTCAAATCACTTCTCATTGTCCGAATTTTCAATCCTTGCCCTTCATAAGCTAAACTTCTATATACATCCCTTAATTCTTGTATCTTCCCCACTTTTTCAGTAATTTCATTTATTTCATTCTCCGACGGCAGTGTCTCTTCTGGAGGCAATGTAGTTACATAATTTGCTGGAAAAATAAACTTTGAAACAAAGGCGTCACTATTGCCGCCACGAGAACTGTCATATGCCCCTGGTGTCGTTGGGACATCCCGGGATGAAGTTCGCCCTGTTATATAAACACCATAATGAGACTCTCCTTGAACTTGACCAAGAGCAATACCATCAGTTAATTCGAAATCCTCTCCTCCTAAAAATGTGGAATAATCAAGCGTCGAGGCATCAGGATTTAATCTTAACAGGAAAGCGTCTCCTCCCGCCCATGGAGACGTGTCAACACCGGAACCTCCATAAGATGACTGGTAAGCATCAGAGGTAACCGGAAAACCTATGCCTTTACTTCGAGTATATCCCGTAACATACGCATTTTTTTCAGTATCAACGGCTATACCCGTACCAACATTTACAACCTGAACTCCAATTTTAGAATCGCCGATAACTGTAGAATATTCCAGGTCACTGCCCTCGGTGTTCATTTTTGTTACAAATACTTCCAGGCCTCCGGTATTTCCTATCCTCCAATTCTCATCATGATAAACACCACCTGTAATTGGAAATGTTTTCGAACCTGTTCTACCCGTAACATATGCGTTATCTTCACTATCTACCGCTATAGCATTCCCCCAACCTCCGCCAAGATAAGTTGAATATTCCAAGCTACTGCCATCGGGATTTAATTTTGTAACAAATGCTGAGAATGCTCCCATAATATTTTCCTGATAAGCACCTGTAGTAGTAGGAAAATCAGAAGAATAAGCAACACCTGTTACATAAGCATACCCATCTTTTACCGCAATCCCCGTGCCGGCATCCCCACTGCTTCCACTTGGTCCGGCAGTATTACCTCCCAGATAAGTTGAATATTCCAAACTGCTTCCGTCAGCTGATAATTTCGAGACAAAAGCTTTATGTCCACCGGAAGAGCTTTCTTGAAAGGCATCCGATGTAGTAGGAAGATTATTCGAATAAGTTTCCCCCACTATATAGGCATATCCATCCTCTACAGCAATACCTGCGGCATAGTCATCAGCATTACCACCAAGATAGGTGCTGTACTCCAAACTCCCGCCATCAAATGCTAACTTTGATATAAAAGCATCAAATGATCCGCCTCCAAAATCTTCATTAAATGCACCTGATGTAGTAGGAAAGTCTCCCGCTGTAAATCCTGTAACATATGCATTTCCACTTGAATCTACCGCTATATCCGTACCATAATCGCCCCGCAAACCACCAAGATATGTAGAATATACCAGGCTTTTCCCGTCAGAAGACATTTTAGATACAAAAGCATCAACTGCCCCTTGATACGCTCCCAAAGCATCAGGAAAATCCGATGAAGCCGTACTTCCCGTAACATAAGCTGATCCATCATTATCAACAGCTATACCACCCACATAAGTACGGCCATGCTGTCCTAAGTTTTCATCACCATCCCCGCCAAGATAAGTTGAATATTCCAACTTTGTTGAAGAAGAAGCAGGAGTGAAATCAAACCTCGTCACAAATGCGTCCGTATCACCATTAAAACTTCTGTCATACGCGTTATATGTTGTTGGAAAATCTGACGATTGAGTAGCTCCCGTAATATATACGTCACCACCAGCTGGGTT
>JBDRAX010000231.1:0-3370 GCA_043823375.1 Candidatus Omnitrophota bacterium
CCATCTGTTACGGCTAAGCGACCTTGCGGATTCATACCGCGACACGGCAACCTCGGCAATTGATATTTACCTGTCGGCCGTTTCAAACCGGTTGAACAGCGTTATGAAAGTGCTTACGATTATTGCCACCATAATGATGCCTCTTACCCTCATAGCCGGCATATACGGAATGAATTTTGAATACATGCCCGAGCTTAAAATGAGATACGGATATTACTGCGTGCTTGGCGTTATGGGCGCGCTCACCTTATTTATGCTTTATCTGTTTAAAAAGAAGGACTGGCTGTAAAGTAAAAATCCGAAATTCGAATATCGAAATCCTAAACAAACCCAAAAACCTAAATCCAAATTTTCCAAACATTCATTAGCCTTTCATACGGTTCTCCGCGGAAAAAACACGAGTGTAAACAATGTCAGCGCCGCTCCGATATACAGTATCGTGCTGAGAGTATTATCGGCGCCAAAAAGGCCTGAACCTGACGGAGTAAAAGGCCCTTGAGGATACCATGGCCCCGGATAAGGCACAGGATAAGGCGTTGGGTTGGGCACCATGCTGTCTTTGCCGGCCACCGTATTTAAAGAGGCCTGATTAACCGCTGTGTTATACGAAAACGGAAAAATATTTGTCATGCCCCCTCCTTGCGTTTAATTTTTATACCTTTTTTCCAGCTGGTCTATTTTTTTCATTGTGCTGTTGCCTATAAAGTAATGGAGCATTCTTATCTGTTCGCAGATGCCTTCATATTTCATTTTCTCTTCGCCTGAAACCTTTGAGAACTGAATGGCTTTAACCAGGTTAAAATGAATATCCGACAGTTTCATCGTAAGATTTTTTATAACCTTCTTTGTATTGGCTATCTGCGCGGATACATAAGACGGATTATCATACACAATTTTAGCGCCATCGGGGGCTTTTACGCCTTTTGACGCGGCTCCGTCATCTATGATGTCAACCGGCGGCTTAATCGAGCCGAAGTTCTTATAAATTTTGGCGGCTTCGTTTCTTATGAAATCGGAATCAGCATATAATGACTGCACGGCAAGAAGGTCGGAGCTGACGTCTTTTTCCGATTCCTGGCCGAACTGGGTAGTAATAATATACAAAAGTTTCAGGTTGGAATCTAAAGTTTTTGTATAGTTATATAACTCTCCCGTCTGTTTTTCAAGCGTTTTAGGGGTAACCGCCTGCTTAACATTTTTCACGCCTTTTATTTCGTCGGTAGGCCAGTCGCGGCTGTTCCAGTGCAGCCTTTCAAGCTCGCCTCTCATCTTCGCTGTTTCGGCGCGCATGGTAAGTATCTCTTTAAGATATAATTCCAAAGTGGCTTTATCTTCACTGCCCTGTTTTTGCATAAGCTGTCTTAAAGCAACCTCAACGCCGTATAATTTTTCCGTGAAGTCGTCGCTTGCTTTAATGGCGTTGGAAGATGAAAGATAAACACCCACTCCCTTGCCGCCTGAAGACGGTTTAGATTCGGCGCAGATCTGGCTTAACTTTGCCCTGTAAATGATCACGCTTTTTAAAAAGTTTGTTACTTTATTAATGTCCTTCTGATTTACCTTTTCGTCTATCAAACTTTTACGCAAAGCCGCTAACCTGGCGGCAAGAGCGTCCGCCGAATTTATTGCCGATGATGCGGCATTTGTTAAAGGATTTTCATTGGCAACCGATTTCATGTAATCGTTTCCGCAAACCACCTGAACAGCTGTGTTTATTGTTGTCATAAGTTCCTCCTCTTTATTTTTTGCGGCAAAGCATAAATCCCCGCCGCAATATAATTATATACAATATCACGAAGATATTGTATATAATATTTGTCAAAAAATGTTAACAAATTGTTAACATTTTTTCCCTTAAAGCTTCTGGGGTCAAACCTTGAAAATTCACTTTTTGACAAAAATTGAAACAAATTTGATTATAATCCGGGGTCAGGCCTTACCCGCCTGCGGCGGGGATGCCTAAGGCCAGACCCCGCTGAATTTTCTAAGGTGTTGACCCCAGTTAACAAATTGATACCATTTTGACCCTGAAACCACCCTCCCCCTAACCCCCTCCCGTCACAGGGAGGGGGGCAAAGAAAAATTCCATTATTTACCTTAAAATATAAAGGAGTTTTAGCTAAGCGTTAGAATTAAAAGATATAAACAAAATCTTGATTTACGAAAGGGGTATTTTATGTCACTTGTCAACATTCTTACCTTCATTATTTTTCCGGTTGTCATCATACTAAGCATGCTGACTTTTTTCCGGCAGAAACATCCTAAAGGATTATATATCCTGTTTTTCACCGAGATGTGGGAAAGATTCGGCTTTTACACAATGCTGGCGATTCTTGCCCTTTACATGAAATATCACTTTAACATGCCGAAAGAAACCTCCGGTCAAATATACGGGGCGTTTTTGGCGTTAGTATATTTCACCCCTCTTCTCGGCGGATGGATAGCCGACAGATGCTGGGGCTTTGTAAAGACCATAGCGCTGGGCGCCATAGTTATGGGCGTCGGATACGGCTTATTATATTTTCCCGACAAAAGAATGTTCTTCATAGCCCTTTTATTCGTAGTTATCGGCAACGGTTTGTTTAAGCCGAATATATCCACCCTTGTGGGAAATTTATATAAAAAAGGCGACGCGTTAAAAGATGCCGGCTTTAACATATTTTACATGGGCATAAATATCGGCGCGTTTTACGCTCCATGGGTTGCCTCTTTCATGCGCACTAAATTTGAAACTATTCCGGGTTCGGGCAACGGATGGGGTTTCGCTTTTTTAGCCGCGGCAGTCGGAATGTTTGTATCTTTAGTTATACTTCTGGCTTTCGCGAAAAGATTCGCCGGCGCGGACAACCTGCATAAAGAAGCCGCTGAAGAAAAAGCTTCGGTAAGCCCGAAAGAAGAAAAAAACCGGCTTATGGCATTATTTTCCGTTTTTGGAGTAGTAATCCTATTCTGGATGGCATTTCATCAGAACGGCTTCGCGCTGACATTCTGGGCGGATGAATGTACATTAACCTCTCAAAAACCTGAAATTTTCCAGATGGCGAACCCGTTCTTTGTTGTGTTATTTACTCCGGTGCTTATATGGTTCTGGTCATTATTCAGGAAAAACGAACCCACAACTCCCACTAAAATCGGCTTTGGCATGCTCTTAACAGCCGCCGCGTTTGCCATAATGTGGGTAGGCGCGACAAAGCTTGAAGCACTGGGAATAGGCGGCAGAGTAGGCGTAAGCTGGCTTTTATCATCTTATGCCGTAGTAACACTGGGCGAACTATGCTTAAGCCCGATGGGCCTCGCGTTTGTGTCAAAAGTAGCGCCCGCGAGAATGAAAGGGTTAATGATGGGCGGATGGTTCGCGGCAACCGCTGTC
>JBDRAX010000232.1:0-6665 GCA_043823375.1 Candidatus Omnitrophota bacterium
CAGCGCCGTTTATGCGTACGGAAAATACGCGGACAGCATGTTTTTTGTCAAAAGGCATTTAATGTATTTATTTTCAGGCCTTATCGCGGCTGTCCTGTGCATGAGCGTTAACAGCCGCTTTATCCGTGATAATGCCAGATATATCATGCTCATCTCGATCATACTTCTTGTCATTGTACTTATTCCGGGTATAGGCAGGCAGGTAGGTGGGGCGAGGCGCTGGCTCCGTTTTGCCGGAATAGGTTTCCAGCCTTCTGAGCTTGCGAAGCTTTTTCTGATCATATATCTGGCTGATTTTACTTACAGAAAGAGGTATATGATCCACAGGGTTAAATTCGGTTTTATGCCGCCTCTGGCTGTTACGGGCCTGACCGGAGGGCTGGTACTGCTTGAACCGGATATGGGTACGTTTGTGTCGATAGCGCTTATAGGCTTTTTGATACTGTTTGTCGCGGGAGCCAGGTTGAAACATATGGCTGTGATCGGTGCGTGTATGCTCCCGGGGCTGGTTCTCGCTGTTTTGTGCGCGCCTTACAGGATGAAAAGGATACTGGCTTTTTGTGACCCGTGGAAAGATGCCAGGGGGGCGGGTTTTCAGTTGATACAGTCGTTTATAGCGCTCGGGTCAGGAGGCCTTTTCGGCGTAGGGCTCGGTTCTTCGAAACAAAAGCTTTTTTATCTGCCGGAGTCTCATACCGATTTTATTTTTTCCATAATCGGTGAAGAGCTCGGTTTTGTGGGGGCAGCTTCAGTACTTATCCTTTTCGCGGTAATGATATGGTTTTCGTTCCGCATATCGTTCAAGATCCGTGACCTTTTCATGTCGCGCGTGGTATTCGGTATCGCGGTAATGATAGCGTTTGAAGTAATAGTGAACATAGGGGTATCCACCGGCTTTTTACCGACAAAAGGCCTGCCGCTGCCGTTTATCAGCTACGGAGGGACTTCGATCATTGTACACCTCGCGGCGATGGGCATGCTTTTTAATATGGCAAGGGAAGCGGAGTATGACGAGAATGATAAAGGGGCCGCGTTGCAGAATGGCGGATTTGGAATACACTGAACTCTGAAATACTGAGGAAAATAAATGGCCACGGACAATAGAACGGCGTTTTTGAAAATACGCGACCTCCGCGTAATACTGGCGGCGGGAGGAAGCGGTGGACATATTTTTCCTTCTGTCGCGGTAGCTTCAGAGCTGGAAAAAATGGGGGTTGAACAGATCTATTTTGTTTCCAGCAAAAGAAGGCTGGATAAAAATATCCATAGCAGTACGAAACATAAATGCTTTTTTCTTTCGGCCAATCCCATGCCGCTCAGGGCCGATGTCATTAAAATGCTGGTTTTCATGATAAAACTTTTAAAAGATTCACTGGCGTCATTCCGGATAATTCTGGAAACAAGGCCGCATGTGGTTTTAGGTTTCGGCGGGTATTCTTCAGGGACTATCCTGAGGATGGCTAATCTTTTCAGGATACCCGTTATTATACATGAACAGAATTACGTGCCCGGAAGGGCAAATAAAATACTCGGGCGCATAGCGGACCGTATAGCTGTCAGCTTCAGCGGTTCAGCGGAATATTTCGCGTCCGCGAAACACAGAGTGGTTTTTACGGGGAATCCCATAAGGCTCGACAGGCTTTCCATGAACAGGGAAAAGTCCGCGCGGGAACTGGATATTGAGACGGATAAAATGACTGTCCTTGTAATGGGAGGCAGTCAGGGCTCTACTTTTCTTAATACTACTGTATCCAAGGCGGCGCGTTACATAACTGAAAAAATGGGCGATAAGGTCCAGTTCATACATCTTACAGGGGCTAAGGATTATGCCGATGTTAAACAGTATTATGAGAAACACGGAATACCCGGAAAAGTTTTTTCATTTCTGAAAAGGATAGACTGCGCTTACGCGGCCAGCGATCTGGCGGTATCACGTTCCGGAGCGGCGGCAGTGTTCGAACTGGCCTATTACGCGAAACCTATGATCCTCATCCCATATCCCCACCCTAAAAATAACCAGAGGTCGAACGCGGCATATTTTTCGGAAAAAGGGGCGGCAATATACAGAGAAGAAGATGAGCTTACGGTACATAACCTCGCGGACGAGGTTCTGGAGATATTGAGTGATAATGAAAAACGCGCCCGGCTTTCAAAAGCGGCAGGGATGCTGAGCTTCCCGGATGCTGACAGGCTGCTGGCGGGCGAGGTGGTTAAACTGGCAGGGGCGGAGTTGCCCCCGGGATATAACGGCCCTGACGGGATTGTTCGTTAATTACATCGGACAAGGGTATACCGCAGGGGGAAAATAAAAAAGGTAAAAGTATATGAAAAAAATTCATTTTATAGGTATAGGCGGGATAGGTATGAGCGGGCTCGCGAGAATAGCTATGTCGAGGGGGATCGCGGTATCGGGGTCAGACTTACGGCTTAATGCTCTGGCGAAAAGCCTTATGGAGCAGGGAGCGGAGATCTTCAGCGGGCATTCCGCCGGGAATATAACGCGTGATGTTGATCTGGTCGTGAGATCATCATGTATAACTGACAGTAATCCGGAGATCGCGGCGGCGCGCGAGAAAGGGATAAAAACGATTTCAAGGGGAGAGTTCCTGAAATATTTTCTCGATAGCTCTCCGGTTTCCGTAACTGTTACCGGTACGCACGGAAAGACGACTACCAGCGCGCTTATCGCGCATATAGCCGAGTCGGCCGGGAAAAAACCTATCTCTGTAATAGGCGGAGAGGTCCCGTCCCTCGGGACTAACGCAAAATACGGGACAGGTGAAATAATCATTTCGGAAGTGGATGAAAGCGACGGTTTTTTTCGTAATATAAGTTCTACTTACGGTGTGGTGACAAATATAGAACGTGAACACATGGACCATTACGGATCTATGGAGAATCTTATAGACGCTTACAAAGCTTTTATAAGCCGTATTTCACCCTCCGGTATATTTTTTTACAGCGGAGAAGACCTCAGGGCAAGGGAACTGTCCCTGTGCCATAAAGGCGTAAATGTTGATTACGGCATAGGGGGAGGTTATGAGGTTACGTGCCGGAATTTCAGTTACGCGCGGTCCATCGAACTGGATTTTTACATGTCGGGGCGTAATTACGGAAGGATCAAGGCGCCGAATCTGATAGGCAGGCATAATGTTATGAATATTCTCGCGGCTGTTTCGGTGAGCCTGACTCTCGGGATCGATTTTGAAATTTTGAAAGAAGCGTTACTGACTTTCAGGGGAGTCAGGAGACGGTTTGATATAAGGGGTAAGATAGGCTCAATCGAGGTTGTGGAAGATTACGCGCATCATCCCACTGAAATAGCGGCTGTTCTCCGCGCGGCGAAGGATTATACCAGGGGCCGCGTCGTCGCTGTATTCCAGCCGCACCGTTATTCCAGGACGCATGACCTGGCGGAGAGTTTTATGGGGTGTTTCGATGACAGCGATGTTCTGATCCTTACGGATGTCTACTCTGCCGATGAATCTCCGGTTAATGGAAAAGGCGTATTGGATATTTATAACGGTATGGACAAGAATAAATTTGAGATTTTTGAATATTTGAATAAAATAGACATACCGGGATACCTGTCAAAGGTCGTGAAAGAAAACGATGTAATCCTTATATTGGGAGCCGGAGATATACGGGAGATTTCCGGGGAAGTTATCCTCAGGATACAGGGATCCGTAAAATAGGTGATCCCGCGTATGTTTTTTACGCGGATGGGATCGCGCGGAGCGCGGATTAGAAATGAAAAGCAGAATTAAAAATAAATTGATCGATCTCGCGGATAAACACGGCGGGCGTATGGAGTTCAGCCGTCCGCTTAATTATTATTCCACGATATCGATAGGCGGGCCGGCATCCGTCTGGTATGAGATATCTTCCGCGGAGGAGGCGAGGCAGATATCGCGTTTATCCAGAGATGAAGGCGTGAGGACGCTTGTAATAGGCCGGGGGAGCAATTTGCTTTTGCCTGACGCGGGCGTAAATGGCATAGCTGTCAAGCTTGGGGGGGATTTTTTTTCGGATATAGA
Source organism: Candidatus Omnitrophota bacterium (assembly GCA_043823375.1). GTDB lineage: Bacteria > Omnitrophota > Gorgyraeia > Tantalellales > Tantalellaceae > JBDRAX01. The sequence goes on from JBDRAX010000232.1 coordinate 4,038, forward strand.
ATTCGAGGGCAACACAGTTACCGCGGGTTCCGGGGCTAATCTTTCAAGATTGATATCATTCTGCTGCCGGCGCGGGTTGTCCGGGTTGGAAGGGCTGGTAGGCATACCGGCGAGTATAGGCGGGGCTTTGCGCATGAACGCTTCATATAAAAGCGCGATCAGCGACCGGCTGGTAAGGGTCAGGGTCCTGGACGAAGAAGGCAAAGACAGGTGGATCGATAAAAGGGAGATACTGTTTGGATACCGTAAATCTTCTCTTGACGGTAAACTTATTATGCAGGCTGTTTTTCATCTCGCCACCGCAGACTTCCCGGATTTAAAACGCCGGCTCAGGGATAATTTTACGGATAAGATCCTGAAACAGCCGTTAGAGAAGAAAACCCTTGGGTGTGTGTTCAAAAATCCCGATAAGAGTGAATACACGAGCGGTAAACTGATAGATATGGCCGGCCTGAAAGGGTTGAGGCGGGGCAGCGCTGAGGTGTCGGAAAAACACGCGAACTTTATAGTCAATACAGGAGGCGCGGGCAGCGGAGACGTTATCGGCCTTATAAATACAGTAAGGGAAACGGTGAAAAACAGGTTTTCGGTTGACCTTGAAACCGAGATCGAAATAGTTGATGCGTAGTTTTTTTATTATTAAAAATTGATCAGGAAACCCCCTGCGGATTTGAACAGAGGGGCGCGTATAACAAACAAAGATGCGGAGTGAATATGAACAATATAACAGGTTTTCCCGGGAAATATAAAATTGGAGTGCTTGCCGGCGGCGATTCAAGCGAGAGGGAAATAAGCCTTAAGAGCGGCTGTGCGGTGTTCAACGCGTTTAAATCTTTAGGCTTCAATGTAGTAACGCTTGATGTCAATGAAAAAAATATCCGCAGCCTTCTTGACACCAGCGGGATAGACGTCGCTTTTATCGCCCTGCACGGGAAATTCGGAGAGGACGGCACAGCGCAGAGAATACTCGCTGAAAAGGGGATACCGTATACAGGTTCTGATCCCATGTCTTCCAGGCTCGCGATGGATAAGCTCGAGTCAAAGAAGATGTTTATTGAATACGGGCTTAAGGTGCCTGAATACGTTATGGTGTCAGGAACCGAATTGCCACGCGGGATCGATGTCGGATTCCCGTGCGTGGTGAAGCCAAGATATGAAGGGTCGAGCATGGGGCTTTCTGTCGTACGGTCCGTTCAATATCTTGAAGAAGCGGTTTTGAGAGCTTCAGAGTACGGGAATGACGTGATGATCGAAAGGTTTATCCCGGGGAAAGAGCTTACTGTCGGCATACTTGAGGGCCGAGCGCTGCCTGTCGTGGAGATCAGAGTTCCCGGGGGTATCTATAACTATGACGCTAAATATCAGTCAGCGGGCACAAAATATATAGTTCCCGCGGAATTGAGCGGGGCTATGCGTGAAGAGGCGCAGGATGCGGGTTTAAAGGCGCATCGGGCTTTAGGGTGCGGATTTTTTTCGCGGGTTGATCTTCGCGTGACCGATGAGGGTGATGTATATGTCCTTGAGGTCAATACGGTTCCCGGGCTTACGGAACGCAGCCTTCTTCCCATGGCGGCCGGAGCTGCCGGTATGGATTTCGCCGGTTTGTGCGTGAATATGCTTTGCGGGGCATTTCCTGAAAATGTGAGAGGGTAATTGATGCCGCGAGGCCGGATAATTTTGAAAAAATAAAGATAAAGCAGTTAAAAAATGGTATTATACTTACGGATCATGTAATTACAGGAGGAAAAGTGGGAAATAAAAAAAAATCTAAAAGCAGGAAAAAAAACGGAGGAAGGAAGAACAGGATCGATTTTTCTTTCAGCCGATTTCTGCCCGCTAAAATTATTTTGCCGGGGCTCTTAACCGTGCTTATCGGAGCGGGAATATTTTTCGGGATACGCTACTTCTTTCTGAACAGCCGTTTTTTCTCGATAAAAGAGATCGTGGTCAACAAAGACCAGGGGTATATTTTCAGAGAAGGGGATACGCGGCTCCGTAACCTCTATATAGGCAGAAATATTTTTTCTATTGATTTACGGCAGGTCCAGATCCTGATCAAGAATGATTTTCCGCAGCTTAAAAAAATTGAGGCCAGGCGGGTGCTTCCCGATATACTGGAGATAGACATAATATCGAGGGAACCGGTTGCCGTCATAGACGCCGGCGGCGGAATAGTCATTGATAACGAAGGGATAGTGCTTACCGTAGGCGAACAGACAAAAGATCTCGTCAGGATAAGAGGGCTGAGCTTTTTTCTGAATATGCCTTCGAGAGGCCAGAAAATAGATAATACCGCGCTTGGCAAGGCACTTGTTCTTTTTGAGGCGATACGCAAGAAAATGCCGAAGATCCTGAAGGATGTTGAATATATAGATATCTCCGATAAAAATAATATGATCGTGCGAGTAAATAATATGAATGTTAAAATGGGGACAGAGGATTTTTTTAAGAAGATCACGGGATTCCGCCAGATAATGAACGATCCGAATATCAACATCAATGACATCAAATATATAGATATGAGATTTGATGAGCCGGTTATTTCCTTTAAATAAAGGAACTGCGCTGTTTTTTACGGAACAGACGCGCTTGTAAAAGTGCCGGGATAAGGTGTTTAGCGTAAAACAT
>JBDRAX010000233.1:0-13843 GCA_043823375.1 Candidatus Omnitrophota bacterium
AATGATCGTTTTCTGGTCCATTACTTCTTTATCCGTGCCTACAACCGGAACCATGATCTCAGGCATAATTTTTTTGTTTTCCCTGATCAGTTCCGCGGCGGCCTCCAGGATCGCCCTAGCCTGCATTTCCGTAATTTCAGGATAGGTAACCCCCAGTCTTACTCCTCTATGCCCCATCATCGGATTACTTTCCTTAAGAAGAGATATCCTTTTTTCAAGATCAGGCATGTTCATTTTCAGGCTTTTTGCCAATTCTTTAAGCTGCGCGGCGTTATGAGGCACAAACTCATGTAACGGCGGATCCAGTAGCCTTATAGTTACAGGATACCCCGCCATTGCTTTAAGCGTGCCTTTTACATCCGCTTTCATATACGGGTACAATTCCGCGAGAGCGGCTCTTCTCTGTTTTTCCGTATCCGCCAGTATCATCTTGCGGAGTTTAAAGAGCGGTTTTTCACAGCCTTCCCCGTAAAACATATGTTCCGTACGGAATAAACCTATTCCTTCCGCTCCAAAGTCACGGGCTTTTTTAGCTTCCACCGGAGTTTCGACATTCGTCCTGACTTTAAGCTTGCGTAAAGAATCACATATCGTCAGGAAAGAATTAAGTTCTTTATTCTCTTTTGTCGCGTCTATCATAGGAAGAAGACCCTTATAGATAAGGCCGCGTGTCCCGTTAAGGGTAATATTATCTCCCTCTTTAAGGGTAGTCCCTCCGAGTGTAAGGGTCTTTTTCGCGTGATTTATTTTCAGGTCGGAACATCCCACTATGCAACACATACCCCATCCGCGCGCTACGAGCGCGGCATGTGACGTCATACCTCCTCTGGCAGTCAGAATAGCTTTCGCCGCCCTCATGCCTTCCACATCTTCAGGGTTTGTCTCTTCTCTTACAAGTATAACATTCTTCCCCTTCTTTTTCGCTTCAACGGAAGAAACAGAGTCAAAAACTATCATGCCGCTGGCCCCGCCCGGTCCGGCGGGTAACCCTTTGCCTAACGCTTTCACTTTTTTCTCCGCCGCGGGATCTATTATAGGATGCAAGAGTTCATCAAGTTGTTCCGGTTTAACTCGCATAACGGCTTCTTCACGGGAGATGAGCCCTTCTTTCACCATATCAACCGCCATTTTTACCGCCGCCGGCCCATTTCTTTTACCGACACGCGTCTGCAGAAGATAAAGTTTACCGTCTTCGATCGTGAATTCTATGTCCTGCATATCATGGTAGTGCCTCTCAAGTCTCTTCTGGATAGAGTCAAGCTGTTTGTAAACACCCGGCATGAACTTCTTAAGCATCAGATGTTTTTTATTCTGGTCACTCTGGGACTTCTCGTTTATAGGCGACGGAGTCCTGATTCCCGCGACTACATCCTCTCCCTGAGCGTTAATCAGATATTCCCCGTAGAAATAATTTCCGCCATTACCGGGATTACGGGTGAACGCTACTCCCGTAGCGGACCTGTCGCCCATGTTTCCGAAAACCATGGCCTGAACATTAACAGCCGTACCCCAATGATGCGGGATGTTCTCTATTTCGCGGTATGAAATCGCTCTTTTCCCGTTCCATGAAGAGAAAACAGCCCCAATGCCTCCCCAGAGCTGTTCTTCCGGGCTGTCAGGAAAAGATTTGCCAAGGACCTGTTTTACTTTTTTCTTATATTCTTCGCAGAGTTCTTTAAGGTCATCGGCATCAAGATCCGTATCAAGGTGAACGCCTTTTTTCGCTTTCCTGGCTTCCATTATTTTTTCAAGCTGCTGGCGGATCCCCTGCCCTTCTTTGGGCTCGATCCCGGCGGCTTTTTCCATAACAACATCGGAATACATGGTTATAAGGCGCCTGTACGCGTCATAGGTAAATCTCGCGTTCCCGCTCTTTGCTATCATCCCTTTAATAGTTTCACTCGTAAGGCCGATATTTAAAACTGTTTCCATCATACCCGGCATTGATTTACGCGCTCCTGAACGAACAGAAAGGAGTAACGGGTCTTTTGGATCACCGAATTTTTTTCCCATTATCTTCTCAACTTTTTTAAGAGCTTCGGCAACTTCCGCTTTTAGAGTCACTGGGTATTTCCGGTTATTGTCGTAATAATAGGTACATACTTCGGTCGTTATAGTAAAACCGGCGGGTACCGGAAGTTTCAGTTCAGGATGGCCTGCCATTTCCGCCAGGTTGGCACCTTTTCCGCCAAGAAGATTTTTCATATCCGCTCTTCCATCGGCCTTTCCACCGCCAAAAAAGTATACATTTTTCTTACTCGCTGGTGCTTTTTTAGTTACATTTTTCTTTCCCATTGTTCTTTCCTTCCTCCTTCTTGTTTCCAGGTCACTAAGACCTTGCTTTATTTTATCTGGCATGTCAATAGCACTGCCCCAGATTATCCTCCATGAATACTTTCAGTTTTGCCGCGTCCACTCTCTCCTGAGTCATTGTATCTCTTTCTCTTACCGTAACTTTGCCGTCCGTAAGAGAATCCACGTCCACAGTCACGCAATACGGCGTGCCTATCTCATCCTGTCTTCTGTAAAGGCGGCCTATCGCGGCGGTATCATCGTAGACAACCCTGTAATTGCCCCTGACGTCATCCCTGATCCTGTGGGCCATTTCCACTATATTAGCGTCTTTCTTAAGAAGCGGTAAAACCGCTATTTTAACCGGCGCCAGCCTCTTATCGATCGACAGAAACACTCTTTCTCTGTCATTTACGATCTCTGTCCTGTACGCGTCCAGCAGAAATGCCAAAACAGCCCTGTCTACTCCTCCGGAAGGCTCGATAACGTATGGGAAAAACCTCTCATTTGTAGCTGTCTCAAAATAAGTCAGGTCGTGTCCGCTTATTTTAGCGTGCTGTTTAAGATCGAAATCCGTCCTGTTAGCTATGCCTTCCAGCTCCGACCATCCCATTGGAAAAGCGAATTCGATGTCATGGCATCTTTTAGCGTAATGGGCCAGTTCCTCCGCCGCGTGTTCGCGTAAGCGCAGTTTTTCCTTTCTTATCCCCAGTGACCTGTACCAGGAAATCCTTTCATTCAGCCAGTATTCATACCATTTGTCATCTTCACCCGGCCTTACAAAAAATTCAAGTTCCATCTGTTCAAATTCCCTGCTCCTGAAAGTAAAATTCCCCGTAGTTATTTCATTTCTGAAAGATTTTCCGATCTGGCCTACCCCGAACGGCAGTTTTCTACGACTGGTATTTAGAATATTTTCAAAATTCACAAAAATACCCTGCGCTGTTTCAGGCCTCAGGTAAACGTCCAAAGTACTGCCCTCGACCGACCCGACCTGTGTTTTGAACATCAGGTTAAAACTTCTCGGTTCCGTAAGTTCACCACCGCACTCCGGGCATTTGGAGCCTTTAAGATGGTCTATCCTGAATCTTTTCTTGCAGTCCTTACAATCCACCATTAGATCCGCGAAAGATCCCACATGTCCCGACGCTTTCCACGCCTCAGGATTCATTATTATAGCGGTATCCAGGCCTTCAACGTCAGCGCGGTCGTAAACCATGCTCTTCCACCACTGTTTTTTTACATTGTTTTTTAATTCCACGCCAAGCGGGCCGTAGTCCCAGACACTGCCTATTCCGCCGTATATTTCGCTGTCCTGAAAAACAAAACCGCGCCTCTTACACAAGTTCGCGATATCTTTCAACTCCACATTAACAGTATTTTTTTCTTCCATAATCCCGTCTCCCGGTTTTTCTCTCCCGGCTGTTATTTTTTATTTCATCTCTGTCACGCTATCCCCGATTTCCGCAAATGACCCAGAAAATCAAGCGTCTTGATCGGGATGTTTATATGATACCGCAGGAATTTAATGAGCACTTCCTCGATCTCAGCGCCCACTTCCCTGCTGGCCTTGAACCGTACGGCCTTTGCCAATTCGCTCTTTTTTATCTGCCTCATGAAGTTCAGCGCGCCGGAAGATATCTCCGTACACAACGCGGTATTCCTCCTGCATTTGCCGCAAACCAGCCCCCCGCTGCTTACGCTGAATATTTTCGAATCATATGGCGGACTGCCGCATACGGAGCACATATCCAGCTCCGGGCTTAATCCCGCGGACTGCAATAATTTTATCTCAAATATTCTGCAGATATTTTTTATTTCAGGATCAACGCCTAACATTCTGAGACATTCTACCAAAGTATCGTATAATTGACAATTAATATCATAATCAGTTGTCGCGATATCCGTTAATTCGATAAAATAGCTGGCGTAAGCCAGCCTCCGGATCTCTTTTCTGACAGGAAGAAAGAAATCCAGCATGTCGCACTGTGTTATCAGATCTAAATGGCTCTTCTTTTTTTTATAGAACAATATGTGGCACCGCGTAAAAATTTCGAAATTCCCCGCGAACTGGGGATAAGGATTCCTCACGCCCTTAATAACACCCTTTATCTTGCCATAATCCTTCGTAAAAAAAGTTATCAGATAACTGGTTTCCCGCAAAAAATATTTTCTGAGAAGTATTCCTTCTGTACTTAAAACTCCCATAACATCCAGCCCTGCCCGGTATCTTCATCATACCTTATACACCTTTTAAATACTGGCGGAGATTTCAGCCTCAAAACCGCTGATCCGTTTTTTTCAGGTATTATCACCGTTATTTCCGGAATAAACCGCGCCGCCGGAAATAACCATCTTCATCCCGTCCTCCACGCTCATTTTAAGAAACCGCACGTCATCTTCCGGTACTATGAGAAAAATCCCGCTTGTAGGATTAGGCGTGGTAGGGATAAATACGTTAACGCCGTTCTGTTTTATGTTATCCTTTATCTCTCCCTTAGCCACGCCTGTCGCAAAACCCAGTGAAAACAGCCCTTTGCGGGGATACTCAACAAGCACAACCTGCCTGAAGATGGTTTTCCCATGGCCGAACAAAGATGAGAATATCTGTTTAAACGCGTGATACACCCTCCCCAATACCGGAACTTTCAACCATATTTTTTCTCCCAGGGAAAAAATACGGTTTATAAAAATGATCTTCGCGCCCCAGCCGATAACCGCCACGACAAAAATAGCAACTATGAAAACCAGCATTTTAGCGAGGAAAACATGCCCCGTTTTTCCCGTGACCGCCGTGAAAAGCCTGGCGATCGGTTCAAGGACAATAACATTCAGCTTGACCACAAGCCATTTCACTATTGCCACCGTTACCGCCACAGGCAGAAGCAATACTATTCCGTTAAAAAAATTTACCAGAAATTTATTCCATACCTTCTTCATATTCATCCCCGTTCATATGTTTTAACGGCCCATTTTCAGCCCGCGCGCTAATACGCGAGCAGTTGAAAAACCAGTATAGCCACGAGAGATCCCAGTATACTGCCGGCCAAAACCTCCCAGAAAGTATGTACCCCGTTAGATATGCGGCTTTTTGCCACAAGGACCGCCATAATGAAAACCAGAAGGCTCACCAGAGTATTAACAGTCAAGAGTGAAATGACCATCCATATGGCAAACGCGAAAGCCGAATGCCCGCTCGGCATTCCTCCTTTTAAAAGAGTTTTTTCACCGCGTAATATCTTAACAAACAGGACCATACCGATCACGATCAGCAGAGTTATAAACGTCAAATGCCACGGCGATTGTTTTATCCTGAGAAACGCCCCATCCATACCCCATCCTATCCGTTTCACGATAAGGATATATCCGACGACCAGAGCGTTCACGGCACTGACAAAAACAGCACCCGCGGCCACGTCTTTACTTATCTTTGCCAGGGGGTGATATTCATCATTTATCAGATCCACGGCGTGTTCAATGGCGGTATTGAACATTTCCGAAACCAGGACAAAAGCCACCGCGAAACACAAAAGCATGAATTCTATAGAGGGAAGGTTGAAATATATTCCCGCCATCAGCACCAGGATACCGGCAAGAAAATGGATCCGCATATTGCGTTCCATTTTAAATGTGTGCACGATCCCTTCCAGAGCGGCATTCACACTATGGATAAAAGTGTTGTTAAAAATATTTCCGCGTTTTTTGTAAAAGTTCATTTTCTTTTCTCCGCATAAGGATTCCCGGCTCTTTGGCTGTATCGTCATACCCGAGCAGATGAAGTATCCCATGAATAACATACAGGGCTATCTCTTCTGAAAATTCCGTGCCGTAAATTTCAGCGTTCTGAGACGCCTTGTCAGACGATATGGCTATATCTCCCAGGAATATATGCCCGGCCGGGCTATCTTTTCTCCGTTTCTTTCCCCTGTCGGAGGCAGGATCTCCGCATGTATTACTGTCAATGCCTGTTCCTGAAGGGAATGAGATAACATCCGTCGCTCTGTCTCTCCCGAAATATTTTCTATTTATTACGCGCATTTTAGAGTTTGTGACAAATACAATATTGATCTCAGAATCCGGGATCTTCATTTCCCCCAGCACGATACGGGAGATCTTCCTGATCTTCGAAAGGTCTATTTCTCTTTTGTTATTTTGGTTTTCGGTATTTATTTTTATCATCCGGCTGTGACGCCCCGTCTTTGCCTTTCTTTTTCACCCTGCCGTTATCAGGAACAGATTCGGCACTTTTTCTGCTGTCCTCGGGATATTTTAACCTCGTATGGAAGAACGAGGTAAGGACCCTCACAAAACTGTCCGCTATATTGTGCATGTCTCTCAGAGTAAGATCGCATTCGTCAAGCTGTCCATCGATAAATTTATTATTAATGATCTTTCTAACCAGATTCCTTATACTTGACGGAGTCGGATCATCGAGAGATCTGCTTGACGCTTCGACTGAATCAGCCAGAAGCACTATCGCGCTTTCTTTTGTCTGCGGCCTTGGGCCGGGATAACGAAAAGTGTCTTCTTTAAGATCCGTTCCCTCTTCCGCCTGTTCAATCGCTTTCTGGTAAAAATACGCGATAAGGCTAGTGCCATGATGCTCTTTTATGAAATCTATGATCGTATTGTTCAATTTATACTGCCTCGCTATCTCCACTCCCTCTTTCACATGTTTACTGATTATCAGAGAACTCATCGAAGGAGCCAGATTGGAATGCCGGGATCCCGCCCCCAGTTCATTTTCGCTGAAATATTCAGCCAGTGGTATTTTCCCTATGTCGTGATAATATGATCCCACCCTCGCCAGCAGGCTGTTCGCCCCGATCGAATCACAAGCCGCCTCCGCCAGGTTCCCGACCATTATGCTATGGTGATATGTACCCGGAGCCTCGATCGACAATTTTTTAAGAAGGGGGTGATTGAGATCGGATAATTCAAGCAGGCTTATATTTGTAGGCACCTTGAAAAGATATTCAAAAACGGGCAGAAGCCCCAGGACAATAAATCCGGATAAGAGCCCGCTTGCTATTCCCCAGAAACCGTCTTTTACGCAGGAATCCATCTCTATCCCGTTCATTAGCCCTATACAGCAGATAGCCGCGAATTTAGCCGCCCCGGCCAAAAGTCCCGCCAGCAGGATCTTACCGCGCCTCCTCGCGCCTCTTACCACAAACATACCTACCGTACTGCCGGCTAAAAGAACCAGTATAAGCTCGATCTTTCCTCCGATAAGTATCGAAATAAGAAGGCTCATCACCACGACGCTGATAAAAGCTGTCTCAAAATTCACAAGAAGAGTAATGATCATGGCTATCCCGGCCATCGGGATAAAATATGAAGGCTGGGGAGACCCCATAATAAGATCGGCCAGTACGATAACCAGGAACATATTCAAGAGGACGATCGCTATATCCTTGGTCTTTCTGAGAAGGTGCCCGCCGAACACGCATTTAACGTAAATACTCGCTATAAGCCCCAGCAGGAAAAACAGCAGAAGCACTCCCATGAAAAAAAACGGATTAGCCCCGGGGCGAAAAAAACGCTTAAGCTGTTTTATCTGGACTATATGCCGCGCGTTTATCCTTTTCCCTTTTTCTATTATCAGCTCGTTCTTTTTTACGGTCCATTCGTAATAAACAGGTTTCACCTTTTTAAGCGCGGCGTCTCTGAGCGCTTCAGTTTTCTTTATGTCCAGTACCAGATTAGGCCGCAGATATTCCAATACAAGATCAGAAACGGGCTGCCTCATCCTTTTATCTTTTTCGAACTGTCTTCCGGTATAATCCTCAACCGTGTTTCTTATTTTCGCCTGTGTCAAGAGGTCCCCAGGCGCCCTTTCAATTTCAGCCCCGCTAATACTGTTGAAAATCACAATTTTAGCGTTCGGGTTTGTTTCCATAGCCTTCAGATCTTCTTCTTTCAAATACCCCAGAACGAATATCTTCTCAGTGATACTCATGGTATCTATATGCAGTTTAATTATATCCTGGGATTCCAGAAAAATCTTAATGACGCGGTCCGGCAGTTTCAAACCGCAAGTTTCACGGACCAACGAGATCTTCTCGCTCTCCGGGATCTCACTCTCCTTCTGGTCCTGAATATTCTGAAAAAACACGGAAATTTCGGACTTCATTTTTTCTTCAGCCGGCATATCCCTGTTAAAGATCCACGGAACGGCTGAAAGCGCTTCTTTTTCAGCCTGTTGCGTTTTTTCCTCGTCGATGTCCCAGGAATAAGTGAAATCATAGGGCGCGTAAGTATTTTTAAGCGCTATGTCCCCTTCCTGTATACTGCCCTGCATGAATTGAGGGCTGATGAACATGCTGGCCATGGAAGCAATGACAAAAAGGGCTATCAGCGAAAAAGAGATCGTTTCCACGCGTGTGATCCGCGCCAGAAAATTTGAAAAACTATATTTTCTATTCATCATCGGGATCAGCCTTTTCCTTGTAGGCTTTTATTATTTTCTGAACAAGTTCATGCCTGACGACATCCTTATAATGCAGAATAACGAACTTTATCCCTTCTATATCGTTTAAAATAGAGTTCGCGTGCAAAAGACCGGATTTTCTCCCTTTAGGCAGATCACTCTGGGTCACGTCTCCGGTAATAACTGTCTTCGAGTCAAACCCCAGCCTTGTAAGGAACATCTTCATCTGCTCCGGGGTAGAATTCTGCGCTTCATCCATGATGATAAACGAATCATTAAGCGTACGGCCCCTCATATAAGCGAGCGGAGCTACCTCTATTATCCCGCGATCCAGATAATCTTTGATCATAGGAGGCTCTACCATGTCATACAAAGCGTCATATAACGGCCTTAAATACGGCGTAACTTTTTCATAAAGATCCCCGGGGAGATATCCCAGGCTCTCCCCGGCCTCAACAGCCGGCCGTGTAAGTATTATGCGTGAAACAAGATTTTTCCTCAGGGCGTTAACAGCCATCGCCATAGCAAGATATGTCTTCCCCGTGCCGGCAGGACCTATGCCGAAAACGATATCATACTTTCTTATGGCATCTATATAAAGTTTCTGGCCTTCACTTCTGGGCGTAATATGCGCTCTTTTCGAGCACACCTCTATTTTATCAAGAAAAATATCATTTAACGGAATGGAAATGTCAGTATTTCTTACGGCATAATCAATATCACGGTCGGAAATATGCCCGCCCCTTCTTATCACGATCAGAAACTCGTCAATTATTTTTCTGACATCCTCGAGAGAAGCGCCTTCCTCCCCTCTGACTCTGAGTTCCCCTCCCCGGTATACGCTCGTAACGCCAAAAGTTTTCTCAAGTTTCCTGAGATTCTCATCGTGTTTGCCGAAGAGAATACGCGCCTCGGAATCGCCGTTTATGGAAATAATTATTTCTTTCATAAGTCAATCAAGGTTCGTCCGCGTTATCTCGCCGGACGGTCTGTACGCCGCGAAATACGTTATTTGATCCAATCCTCTTCCGAATATTCTTCTTCTACGATCGTAACAGCCTCCCCTTCATCGGCGGCCGGTTTCTGCAGAACCTGTTTTTTCGCGGGTGAATCGTTTTCTTTATCCCCGGCTACGGGCTGCCGGTCAGTATATTCCTCTGTCATTTTACCGGTTTCTTCCCCTGCCGGGATATCAGATCCACTGTCGCTTCCCGAGAGTTCGATATCAATGCCTATCAAAGTCCTTTTCGAATTTCTGTTTTTTTCCTTTATGTCCGGGACATTTCCCTGCACATATCCTCTATTACCTTTTATATCCTGGTCGACGCGTTCTTTTTTAAACGTGTAGACTTTAATGGGGGACTCTCCCCGGCAGATAACCGCGCTGACCATCAAAAAACTGATACTCATAATAACGATCGATATTTTCCTCATAGCTACCCCCATTCAAACTTCTTTTTAATCCGGGCCGCTGTTATAAAATCCCGGATACTGTTTCATATAGCATAGTGAACGCCGCGCGCGATATACAGCGCGATCGTTATCCTTTTTCATCCATATCTTTCCTGAGCCTGAGCCCCAGTTCCCGCAATTGGGCGTTATCTATCGGCGAAGGCGCTTCAGTCATGGGACAGACACCTTTCTGCGTTTTCGGGAACGGTATAACCTCACGTATAGACAAGTCTTTTGTAAAAAGCGTTATAAGCCTGTCCATACCAAAAGCTATACCGCCATGTGGAGGCGGGCCGTAACAAAACGCCTCCAGAAGAAACCCGAATTTCCTTTCGCATTCCTCCGTCGTAAGGCCCAGTAGATCAAAAATCTTTTTCTGCACATCTTTACGGTGGATCCTTATGCTTCCTGACCCTATTTCACTGCCGTTTAAAACCAGGTCATAGGATCTCGACCTCACCTTGCCAAGCTCTTTTGTTTCAACATATCCGGCGTCTTCTTGACGAAAAGACGTAAAAGGATGATGTTCCGAAACCCATCTGTTTTCATCCTTGTTGAACTTGAATAACGGAAAATTCACGACCCAGTGAAAATTGAATTTCTCCCTGTCGATAAGATTGTTATCCTGCCCTATTTTAAGCCGCAGCGCCCCCAGCGCCGTACAGGCTGTCTCTTTCGTATCCGCGACCATGAAAATCATATCACCGGGTTTCGCTCCGGTCATTTTTTTTAGCCTTTCCAGTTTATCCGGCGAGAAAAATTTCGTTATCGGAGAGTTTATTCCGTTCTCTTCGACCTTAAAATAAGCGAGCCCCCTGGCGCCGTACTCTCCGGTGAAAGCGGTAAGGTCATCGATTTCCTTCCTGCTGATACCGGCATACCCCGGCGCGGCTAACGCCATAACTTTCCCGCCGGAAGAAGCGACACTCTGAAAAACCTTAAAATCACATTCAACAAACTCAGCTGTAAGATCATTAAGGAAGAGGTCAAACCTGGTATCCGGCTTATCGCTCCCGTATTTCATTATGGCATCTTCATAATCCATGCGCGGGAAAGGTATGCTTATCTCTTTTTCCATGACTTTTTTGAAAAGCCCCTGGAATAAACGTTCACATATCCCGAAAATATCTTCCTCATCCACAAACGACATCTCCATGTCAAGCTGAGTAAATTCCGGTTGTCTGTCCGCGCGCAAGTCCTCGTCCCGGAAACATCGGACTATCTGAAAATATCTTTCCGCGCCCCCCACCACCAATAACTGCTTGAATATCTGGGGAGACTGCGGCAAAGCATAGAAAGATCCCGGATGCAGCCTCGCCGGCACGAGATAATCCCGCGCGCCTTCAGGGGTGGATTTTGTAAGCATGGGAGTCTCGATATTCATGAACCTTTCGCCGTCAAGAAAATCCGTGATGAACTTATACGCTTTATGCTTTATTAAAAGTTTTTTCTGCATAGCCGGCCGTCTCAGGTCAAGATAACGGTATTTCAAACGCACATCTTCTCCCACGCTTATGTCATCTTTAATTTCAAAAGGAGGAGTTTCAGATTCCGAAAGCAGTTCCACGTTCGCGACTTCGATCTCTATTTCGCCCGTGGGTATTTTAGGATTAACCGTCCCTTCCGGCCTGGGCGCGACCCTCCCCTCCACCTTTACGCAGTATTCATTACGCAATTTATGCGCCTTTGAATGGGCATCTTTATTTTTTTCAGGATCAAATACAAGTTGTGTAACCCCGTATTTATCCCTTATGTCCATGAATATTATCTCTCCGTGATCCCGTCTTGAAGCGATCCAGCCGCAAAGTGTTACTTCTTTATTAACGTGAACCGCGGTAAGCTCCCCGCAATAATGTGTCCTCATCATATGTTTCCTTCCAGTCTTTTTTCAGTTTACGTACTGAAAAATTTTCACCCGTTTTCTCTCTGTTTTTTCTCGTACTCTCTGACAGTTTTCAGGGCTTCCTCAAACGTCATAAGAGTCTGGCTGCTGTCCTGCATATCTTTAAGGAGAAGCTTACCGGATCTCATTTCATCATCCCCCAGTATTACAATAAATTTTCTGTTCTCCTTACCCGCCCTGCGCATCTGCCCCTTAAAAGACCTTCCTGTAAGATCCATATCGCATATAAGGCCATGTTTACGAAAACCGTTCACGATAAGGAACGCGTCACGGTACAGATCTTCATTCATCGCTACGACCAGTACGCCTTCTGTATCGGGAACTATCTTGTCCCTGTCAACCGCCATCAGTAGTCTTTCAACGCCTATCGCATAACCCGTGGCGCCTGTATCCGCGCCCCCCATCTGCCCGGTCAGGCCGTCATACCTGCCGCCCGCCGCTATCGCGTCCTGGGCGCCAAGCGCCGGATGCGTTACTTCAAATATGGTCCCCGTATAATAATCCAGCCCCCTTGCCAGATCCCATTTTTCCGCAAAATCTATATTGATGTCATGTAATATGTTTTTTAAAGTGTCATAGTCATTCCGGCATTTTTCACACAGGTATCCGCTCATGGCGGGGGCCGATCTTACGGCTGTCCGGCACGATTCTTTTTTGCAGTCAAGCACGCGTAGAACATTCGTACCGTACCTTCTCCCGCAGTCCTCGCAAAGCTCCGGCAGTTTGTCCCTGAGATATTCCGAAAGCGCTTTTTTATAATTGGTCCTGTCGCCCGCGCACCCCAGGGAATTGATCAGTATTTTATGCCCCTGAAGACTGAGTTCCGCGAGCAACATGTCCAGGCTGGACAGCAATTCCGCGTCAATATAGGGATTTGAAGCGCCTATAATTTCCGCGCCGATCTGATGAAACTGTCGCAATCGCCCTTTCTGCGGGCGTTCCGCCCTGAACATGGGGCCGTAATAGTATAGCTTGGTCAGCCCGGCGTTACGGTCCTGCAGGTTTTCGATATACGCCCGGATCACCGAAGCGGTCCCTTCAGGGCGCAGAGAGATATTTTTCTGCCCCCTGTCCTGAAAAGAGTACATTTCTTTCCCGACTATGTCCGTATCTTCTCCTATACTTCTTATAAAAACATCAGTTTCCTCAAGAAGCGGAGTACGTATTTCCTCATAACCGCATTTTCGGAAGACACTATGCGCAGTCTCTTCAATGCGGCGAATAACATTTGTGTCTCCGGGCAGGATGTCAGGCATCCCCCTGAGCGATCTATATTTAATTTTATTGTTCACTTTCAACCTGAACTTTTCGGTAAAAAAGCCGATACGGGCCTTTACTGTGGCCGTACTCTTTCCGGTAATAGTTAAAAATCAGAATCTTCCTCTGATTCCCGCGCGGCCTCGGCTGAACTGTCTTCCACATCCACTTTCATTTTCATGCCGGCTTTAAAAGAGACTACTTTTTTATCGGGGATATCCACGCTATCCCCAGTCCTTGGATTACGGCCTAATCTTCCCCTGCGGGTTTTCACTTTAAAAATACCGAAATTTCTCAGTTCAACTTTATCTCCACTGCGCAGGCTTTCAGTTATAATATCAAATGTACGCTGCACAACTTCCTTCACGTCTACCTGTTTCAGATCAGTATCCTCTGAAATTTTCATTATAATATCTTTTTTTGTCATTTAAAACTCCTCCCTTTGATTATTTAATTTAAAGGTTTCAGGCCGTCAAAGTGCTCAATAATTAGATCAAAAAAAACCT